>JAHLFN010000040.1 GCA_018883725.1 Candidatus Fusobacterium pullicola
ATCAAATACATTTCTTCTATATTTTACTACAAGAACTAAGCGATAATACAGCAAAAATACTGAATGACAATTACTATCTAACTCCATTGTTTTTACTCCTATTTTTATATATCTACTGATTATATTATATCACTTTGTCTTCTAAAAAACAATAGGGCAATTCATCGCACCATCTATAGAGGTGGGCGACTTCTTGCCCGTTAGGTTAAAAGAAAAAATATCAATATAACAAAAGAGTGGTAATCTCCACTCTTTTAAAGTATCTGTAATTTTTCTTTTAATGCTTCTTGTAATAATTTTGAAAAGTTAACTTTTCTTTCAATACCTAAATCATTTAGCCATTTTGGTAAAGTTAAAGTTTTTTTTATTAATTTATTGTCATATTTTTTCTTAAATTCAAGCATATCTGCTTGTATCATTACTATATGCTCTCCTTTATTTAACTTTATATTTTCTAAGTCTGATATAGCCGGTACCTCTTCTAGAGTGCTTAAATTTAATTCAAGACAATCTTTAGCCATATATAAAGCTTCTTTAAAATCATTACCACAAGTAAATGCTCCATCTAAATCTGGAAAGCTAACACTATAACTTCCATCTTCCTCTTTTGTAAAAATGGCTGGATATATTTGTTTATCCTTCATTTTACCACCTCTTTTTTTAGTTTTGCGATAATTTCTTTTGACGTCATATTCCCTCCATCGCACCATTATTTTAACACGTGTATTAATACGTGTCAATAGATTTTAACAACAAAAAACCACTAGACTAGCTAGTGGCTCCTTGTTGTTTGTTATCTAATATATAAAATATTTTGGGGAAAGATTTATTATGTATTAATAGTATCATATAATTATGACAAACTTGTTACAGATTAATTATAAATTTTTCCTACTCTTCTCCATTTTTCTTTTCGAAGCTAATTAAGATTGGAGAACCATCAAACCCAAAGGCTTCTCTAAATTTATTCTCAATATATCTTGCATATGAGAAGTGAATTAGCTCTGGATAGTTACAGAACAGAGCAAATCTTGGTGGTGCAACAGATACTTGTGTAGCATAGTTAATTTTTACAACTCTACCTTTTCTTGTAGGTGGATTATTCATAAGTACAGCTTCCTTAAGTACTGTATTTAGGATACCAGTAGATATTCTCTTGTTGTACTCTTCAAATATCTGATCTGCTATCTCTAAAAGTTTTGTTGTTCTTTGTCCAGTAAGAGCTGATACGAACTCTATTGGAGCATAAGATAGGAACGGTAACTCTGCATAAAGTTTCTCTCTCATCTTCTCCATAGTATTAGATTGCTTGTCTACTAAGTCCCATTTGTTGACTACCACAATTATAGGCTTTAACTCTTCAGCAGCTATTCCAGCTATTCTCTTATCTTGCTCACTTAGCCCCTCTTTACCATCTAACATAAGTAAACATACATCTGCTCTTTTGATAGTTTTAATCGCTCTAAGTACTGAATAGTATTCTAAGCTCTCCTCTACCTTTGATTTTCTTCTGATACCAGCAGTATCTATTATCATATATTTTTTCTCATCATACTCTACAATAGTATCTATAGCATCTCTTGTAGTACCAGCTATATCACTTACTATTGTTCTCTCTTCTCCAGCAAGTCTATTTACAAGAGAAGATTTTCCAGCATTTGGCTTACCTATGATAGCAAGTTTTAATACATCCTCTTCCTCTTCAGGAATATCGATCTTCTTTATCATATCAGTTACCATATCTAGCATATCCCCAAGGTTTACCTTGTGTCCTCCAGATATTGGTATTAGATGTTCAAATCCTAATGCCCAGAAATCATATACATCATCTTGTTGCTCTAAGAAGTTATCTATCTTGTTTACACAAAGTATGATTGGTTTATTCTTCTTTCTCAGAATATATGCTATCTCTTCATCTAATGGATTTACTCCACATTTTCCATCTACAACAAATAGGATTACGTCTGCTTCATTCATAGCAACCTCTGCTTGTTGTTTAATCTTTGTCATCATAAAGTCATTGTTTCTTGGCTCTAGTCCTCCAGTATCTACTACTACGAACTCAGTTCCATTCCACTCAGTCTCTCTATAAAGTCTATCTCTTGTAACCCCTGGCATGTCATCAACGATTGCCACTCTATCTCCTACTAGGTTATTAAATAGCGTTGATTTTCCTACGTTTGGTCTTCCAACTATTGCAACAATAGGCTTCATCTTTTACCTCCCTATCTCTTTTTCTCTTTATTATTAAAGTTTTTCTTTACCTGTTTAAAATTTGTTTTTTTACTATTTGGTTTATCATTAGTTTTACTCTTACTCTCACTCTTAGTTTTTACACTCTTCTCCTGTGGTATAACTATATCTTTTTGTCTTTGCTTCCTTCCATTATCTTTTTCTACAAACATTTTCTTTCTAGTAAATGGATTTATCTCTGTATAGTACATAAGAGTAGAATATGTAGATGGTGTCGGAGTAAATATCTGTACCTGCTCTGGATTAACTTTCAATTCAGCAGAAGCAAATCTTTTCAGATCTAACATATCTTTTTCATCACACCCAGGATGAGCAGCTATAAGGTAGTATGTTAAAAATTGCTTCAATCCATATTTCTCATTTACCTTATAAAATCTATCTTTGAACTCCTTAAGTGATGCTTTTCCATCTTTTCCCATAAGTGATAGAACCTTATCTTCAGTATGCTCTGGTGCTATCTTCATCTGTCCAGATACATGATCCTTTACCAGCTCTTCAAGATAAAGTTGTCCACACTTACTATCATCTAAAATCATATCATATCTTATTCCAGATGCAATAAATATTTTTTTAATTTTATCTATTTTTTTCAATCTTCTTAGAAGTTCTATCTGTCTACTATGGTCTATCTTCAATGCTGGACACTTCTTTGGATATAGACATCTTCTATCTGGGCAAGCTCCTAATTTTAACTTTTTAGTACACTCCACTTGATACATATTGGCAGTCGGTCCACCAACATCTGATATATACCCCTTAAATTTTGGAGCTGATGCTATCTCTTTTATCTCCTCTACGATTGAATCCTCACTTCTAGATACCACAGTACGCCCTTGATGGATAGCTATAGCACAGAAGTTACACTCCCCATAACACCCTCTATGTGTTGTTACAGAGTTTCTTATTGTATCCAGTGCTCTTACCTCACCTATACTTCTATAATATGGATGTACCTCTCTTTCAAAATCCATTGAATATATCTCATCTAACTCATCAGATGTAAAATTTTCACTTGGAGGATTTTGTATAAGATATCTATCTCCACACTTTTGGCATAGCCCCTTAGCAGTTATTGGATCACAGTTTAAATAGAAACTATTGAAAGCATCTATAAACTTAAACTTATCAGCTACACACTCCTCATATGATGGTAACTCCACATAGCTTTCATTCTTATCCTTAGCTATATAGCATAGCCCTCTTATACCTCTCCACTCTCTTCCACCTTTTAAGGCTCTAGCTAGTGCTAGCATAGATTTTTCTCCCATTCCATAAGATAGGATATCTGCCTTAGCATCAAAAATTATTGGTCTTCTTAGAGAGTTACTCCAGTAGTCATAGTGTGTAATTCTTCTCAAACTTGATTCTATTCCACTTATTACTATTGGAATATCATAGTTTTTAAAATATCTTTTTATCAAGTTTGTATATGCTATTACAGCTCTATCTGGTCTTCTATTATTCTCTCCTCCAGGAGTGAAATCATCCTGTTTTCTCTTCTTTTTTGTAGCTGTATAGTTAGCTACCATAGAGTCTACACACCCACCAGATATTGCCCAATATAATTTGGGAACTCCCAATCTTTTTATATCCTCATCACTGTTTATATCTGGTTGAGCTATTATTCCTACTTTGAACCCATGTTTTAATAGCCATTTTCCTATAACAGCACTACCATTGTATGAACTATCTATATATGTATCTCCAGATACTAAAATTATATCTAACTCTTCCCAACCTAATTTTCTTACCTCTTCCATTGTAGTAGGTAAAAACATAATATCACCTAATCCTTTATTCTTTACCCCTTATTGTATCATATTTTATAAAAATTTACGAACTATTTTTTTGTAAAAAAAGAGAGAGGGATTTTACAAATTGACATCTT
>JAHLFN010000041.1 GCA_018883725.1 Candidatus Fusobacterium pullicola
TTTAAAAATAGCTGCTTTTAACCCTCGTTTAAGATTGAAAAAACAAAGATTTCTTTGTAAAAATTGCTCTAAGTCTTTCATCGCAGAAACTACTTTTGTTAATAAATTTTGCTGTATTTCTAATGATATTAAATTAGCTATTACTCTTGAATTACAGAAAAATATTTCTGAAAAAGATATTGCTTCTAATTTTAACGTTTCCTCTAATACAGTCAATCGAATTATTAACTCTTTTTTCAAAGAGCATTTACCTAGCAAATATTTTTTACCAGAAGCTTTATGTTTTGATGAAAACTTCATTAAAAACATTTAAAAAATTTTTAGATTTAAAATCTCTAACTAATCTATTTCTTAAAATACGGAACAATTCTTAGTTTTCTTTTAACTGAGCTGAAAATTACATATTATTTTCCCATAACCTCTTTAATCATTTGGGTAACTGTCTCTTCTGCAGTAGTTACCTCTCTTCCACTAATATTTATCCCATCAAATACTTTTGCTTCTGGCTCAAGAGATTTTATCGTAGCCACAATATCTAAATGTCCTAATCCACCATTAGTCATAAAAGGAACTATTGTTTTTCCAGAAAAATTATAACTATCAAAAAAAACAAAAACAGCCATTGGCATTGTACGCCACCAAATTGGAAATCCTAAATAAATAGTATCATAATGGCTAAAATTTTCAATCTCATTTACAAGTCTAGGACGAATTTTTCTCATTTGCTCTGTTCTTCCTCTATGAGTTGCTTCCCTATAATCAGCTGGATATTTATTAGCTACAAGGATTGGTTGAAGATGACCATCTACTTTCTCAGCAATCATATTTGCAAGAAATCCAGTATTCCCCGTATTTTTATCATTCCATACCTGAATACTAGCCGAAGCTGAAACATCCACTCCTTGTGGTAATTCTGAATTTTCATAGTAGCTAAAATAAACTACCAGAGGTTTCTCTTCAGCAAAAATAGGACTTTTTATCCCTATAATCACCACAAACATTAGTAAAAACTTTAAAATTTTTTTCATTTACATTTTACCCCTTCTCTATTTATTTAATTCTCAATTTTTTTATACACTTTGAACTATAAAAAAACTTATACGATTATTTTACTATATTTTATCAAAAAAAACTATTTTTTTTATTATTTTTTTATAATTTATCAATTAAAATAAAAGGCTGTCGTAACTTTTTTAAATACAACAACCCTTATCATAAAAAATTTTTTATTTCAATTAAGATAACTTATTTGTCATTATTTCAGTAACTAAGGTAGGATTAGCTTTTCCTTTAGAAAGCTTCATCACCTGTCCAATAAGTCCTTTTATAACTCTTGGTTTTCTACCTTCATCAGAATTTCTATAATCCTCTACCATCTTAGGATTATTAGCTATTACCTCATCAATCATAGCTTCTATAGCTCCAGTATCAGCTACTTGTACCATTCCTTTCTCTTTTACAATCTCTTCAGGAGTTCTATCATCAGAGAGTTTTATCTCAAATAGTTCTTTAGCTATCTTAGTTGAGATAGTTCCTTTTTCTATAAGTGATATTATCTCTCCTAAGTGTTCAGCTGATATTGAAAACTCTTCAATAGTAATATTTTTATCTTTCAATACTCTCATGACATCTGTCATTATCCAGTTAGCACTTAGCTTACCATTTCCTGAAGTTTTAGCTACTTTTTCAAAATAATCAGCTAACTCTATATCTTCACACAATATATTAGCATCATACTCTGGTAAGCTATATTCACTTACAAATCTAGTAAGCTTTTCAATTTTTGATTCTGGCATAGTCTGTCTAATAGCCTCTATCTCTTCATCTGTAATTACAAGCTTTAATAGGTCTGGCTCTGGGAAATATCTATAGTCCATAGCTTCCTCTTTACTTCTCATAACTCTAGTAGTTTGAGTTTCTTCGTCCCAAAGTCTTGTTTCTTGGTCTATTTTTCCACCATTTTCAATAGTTTCTATCTGTCTACTTATCTCATAATCAATCGCTCTAGCTACAGCTTTAAATGAGTTTAGGTTTTTTACTTCCACTCTTGTTCCGTATACTTTTGACCCCTTCTCCATCACAGAAATATTAGCATCACATCTTAAAGACCCTAATTCCATTGATACATCACTAATACCAGTGTATTTAATTACACTTTTTAAAGTATTCAGGTATTCATAAGCCTCTTCAGAACTTCTCATATCTGGTTCTGATATTATCTCAATTAGAGGTATAGATGCTCTATTGAAGTTGATAAGTGATTCATGTTCTGCATGTATTGACTTAGCCGCATCTTCTTCTATTTGTAACTTTGTAATTCCCACTTTCACCATTCTTCCAGAATTTAATTTAAACTCTAGGTGCCCTTTTCCAGCATAAGAGTTATCAAATTGAGTAATTTGATAGTTCTTTGGAGTATCTGGATAGAAATAGTTTTTTCTATCAAAGCTACTTTCATTATTTATTTTACAGTTAAGAGCAAGTCCAGCTTTTACTGCATACTCTACTACTTTTTTATTTAATTTTGGTAGTGCTCCTGGGTGTCCTAAACAGATAGGACAAGTATGTGTATTTGCTTCAGCATTATCATAGTCTGCACTACAACCACACCAAACCTTTGTTCCAGTTTTTAATTGTAGGTGGACCTCAAGCCCAATTACTGATTCCCATTCTCTCATATCTTTTCTCCTTTTCTCCTAGTCTAATTCAGGAAGTTCCCATTCTCCTCTTACTTTTTCAAAAGCTGAACCAGCTTTAATTAAATCTCCCTCTCCAAAAGGTTTTCCAAGCAGTTGTATTCCTACTGGTAATCCTTGAGCTTTTCCTGCTGGAATTGAGATTCCAGGTATACCAGCAAGGTTAGCTGAAATTGTAAATATATCCTCTAGATATAGTTCTATTGGAGTCTTTTTATCATCTAATCTAAATGCTGTACTTGGAGATACTGGAGTAAATATTACATCCACACTTTCAAAAGCTCTATCAAAATCCTCTTTTATCTTCGCTCTTACTTTTTGAGCTTTTTTGAAGTAAGCATCATAGAAACCTGCACTTAAAACATAAGTTCCTATCATTATTCTTCTCTTTACTTCATCTCCAAACCCTTCACTTCTTGAGTTTACATATAGGTCATTGATATTTTGAATATTTTCACTTCTATACCCATATCTTACTCCATCAAATCTAGCAAGGTTTGAACTTGCTTCTGCTGGAGCTATTACATAGTAAGTAGGTACAGCATACTTTGTATGTGGTAAAGATATCTCTACTATCTCAGCACCTAACTCTTTGAACTTCTCTAATGATTCATCCATAACTTTTCTAACTTCTGGATTTATACCATCTATGAAATACTCTTTAGGTACTCCAATTCTCATTCCTTTTATATCTTTATTTAAAAACTCTGTATAATCTGGTACTTCACAATCTACAACAGTTGCATCATAATCATCTGCTCCAGATATTACATTCATAGTTAGAGCTATATCTTCTACTGATTTTGCCATTGGTCCTATTTGGTCAAGAGATGAAGCAAAGGCTATAAGTCCATATCTTGATACTCTACCATATGTAGGCTTTAATCCCACTACTCCACAGAATGAAGCTGGCTGTCTAATACTTCCTCCTGTATCTGAACCAAGAGAGATGTATACTTCTTGAGCCCCAATTGAAGCTGCTGCTCCTCCACTACTTCCTCCTGGAACTCTCTCGCTATCCCAAGGGTTTTTAGTTAGATGATGAACTGAAGTTTTAGTTGTACTTCCCATTGCAAACTCATCCATATTAGTTATTCCAATAATTATAGCATCTGCATCTTTTAATTTTTTAACAGCAGTTGCATCATAAATTCCTTCATAGTTTCCTAATATTTTAGAACAAGCAGTTGTGATATCTCCCTTTGATACCATATTATCCTTTATAGCTACCGGAACTCCAGCTAATGCTCCTACTTTTTCCCCTCTAGCTATCTTCTCATCTAAAACTCTAGCTTCTTCTAAAGCTTTCTCTTTTCTCAGATGTACAAAACTTCCTACTTTTTTTTCTACACTCTCTATTCTTTCAAAAGTTTCTTTTACTAACTCTTCTACTTTAACCTCTTTATTTAAGATTTTTTCTCTTATTTCAGAGGCAGTTAATTTATATAAGTTTTTCATATAGAAAAATTCCTCCTTAATATTTTTTCTATTCTCCTACAACTTTTGGAACTATGATAGCACCATCTTCTCCATCTGGAGCGTTTCTTAATGCTTCTTCCACAGTTAATGACTCTCTTACCACATCTTCTCTTAAATTATTTACATGAGAGTTTACTTGTGATAAAGCTGATACCTCATCAGTTTCTACTTCATTTAACATATCTATATACCCTAGAATATCATTTAATTCCACTTGGAATTTTTCAATCTCTTCAGGTTGAAATTTTAATCTAGCAAGTTTAGCTACATTTAAAACCTCTTCTCTTGTTAATGCCATCTTTTTCCTCCTTACTATTCAATATTTCATCTAATTATATCATATTTTTTGACTTTTACTAATATTTTTATAATGAGTATAAGTATTTTATCTCACTCTCTGTAAGCTCTCTATACTCTCCAACTCTTAATTTTCCTAAAGATAACTTCCCTATTCTTTCACGTCTTAATACAAGCACTGGGGTATTTACTGCCTCTAGCATTCTTCTTACCTGTCTATTTCTTCCCTCTCTAATCGATACTAATAGCTCGCTTTTCCCTTTTTCTCTAGAAATAAGTTTTACATAGGCTGGTAAAGTAACACCATCTTCTAACTCAACTCCATCTTCTAATTTTTTTATAGAGCTATCCTTTATCTCTCCAAGTACTTTAACATAATACTCCTTATATACTTCAGAACGTGGATGTATTACTCTATTGAAAAGTTCACCATCATTTGTAAGTAAAATCAATCCAGTAGTATTATAATCCAACCTTCCTATAGGAAATATTCTCTCCTTACATTTTATTAAATCAACCACTGTTTTTCTTCCTCTATCATCCTTTGTAGAACTTAATACTTCAAGTGGCTTATTTAGCATATAATAAACTTTTTTCTCCAATCCTTTTGAGATTTTTTTTCCTTTTACCTCTATCGTATCTTCATCAGTTACCTTTACTCCAGCACTGATTACTACTCCATTTACCTTTATCTTCCCCTCTTCTATAAGTTTATCTATCTCTCTTCTTGAACCTACACCTAAAGAAGCTAGGTACTTATTTATCCTAATCTCTTCCATCTTCACAACTTCCTTTTACCTCAAAATAGTTAGGTAGCTCCTCTATGTTCTTTATTCCTATATAACTTAAAAATTTATCTGTTACCTCATATAAATTTGGTCTACCTATTGTTTCTTTTTTCCCACAAACTCTTACAAATTTTTTCTCTTCCATATTCTGAATAATTCTATCTGCTGATACCCCTCTTATAGCTTCTATCTCTCCCTTTGTAATAGGTTGACGATAAGCTATTATAGAAAGTGTTTCTAACGCTGCTCCAGAAAGCTTTTTAGGCTTTGTTTCCTGTTCAAAAAAGCTATTTATAACTTCACCACATATAGGATTTGTAGCTAGACTTACTACCTCTCCACTTATCTCTATATTTATTCCTGTATCTCTTCTATCCTCTTTCAACTCATCTAAAATTTTTAACATCTCTTCAAGTGAAAGAGAGAAAAATTTGCAAAGTTCTCTTATCTTTATCTCATCTCCACCTAAAAGTAAAATTGCTTCTATCCTATTTTTAATTTCCATATCTCTCCTTATACTCTGTAGCAACAAAATAAAGATACAATAATTCTCCATATATTCCTGCTGGATTCTCCTTATCTGGATACATCTCAGGTATTATATAATATTCATTTCTTTTAATATAATTTTCCAAATTAGCAAAAAGAATATCAGCTAATGTAGTCTCTTCATTTTGATACAATTTAATTATAAAGCTCAAATTATATGATAAATCTATTCTTTTTTCATCTTTACCTTTTAAAATACCATAAAGTCTATTGTAATATTTTTTATAGTCAGCTTTTAATAATTTTAATTGCTCATCTTTTGGTAAAAAATCTATAAACTTTATATTTTTATAATAACTATCTTCTGAATCTTTTCTTATCTTTAATCCATCTTCTCTTACATAGTATTTATTTATATATTCTAACAGTACCTTCTTCTTTTCAAGTATAAGCTCTCTATTATTAGCAAACTCTGGTCTATCCTCTATACTTTTTATCAACTCATAATACCAATAGTAGTTATTTATATTATCTCTGATATTAAGTATCTCTTCATTATCCTCTTTTAAATATCCTAATATTTTTAAAATATCTGGCATAACTTTCTCATTAAGTATATTCTCAGCCAAGTAATTTCCACTTCTATTTAAATATTTAAATAGAAATGTATAATAAACAACCTCTTGGTTTTCACTTTTTTTACTATATAAGTCCTCTAAGAATTTATTTGGATTAAAATTTTTATCGTATATACTTGATAAATAATATAGTTTTACCTTTGTATTTAGACTTTCTTCACTAACATTATAAGAGATTTGATTCGGAATAATTATTCTAGAAGTCATAATCTCTAAATTTTTTAATTGATTAAAAAATCCTCTTCTCCTATCTAAAAATTTTATACTACTATTTACTTTATCCCAATATTCAATTTCTTGAGCTAAAACTTCACTTCCTTCTTTTAGCTCTTTTCTATCAAAATCTTTATAAAATTTTATGGCAAACTCTATTGGCTTCTTATAATCAATATCTTCAATTATATAGTATAAATTATCATCTTGATACTTTTTACTTTTATTATCAATTTTTTCAAGGGTTAAGTCCTCTATAACACTATCTCTTGCAATATATGTCTTCCCTCTATAGTTTTCAGACTTAAAATAAAATTTATCATAATTATATGAATCCTTACTCTCATTATACTCCACATATTTATTATCATATTGTGGAGCTATTTTAAAAGCAAAATCCACTCTTTTATCTTTATCCATAAAATTTATAAACTCAACTATAAAGTATAACTTATCCTTTTCTAACATTGATGGAACTATCTTAATTGTTAAATACTGTCCATCTATATTGTAATTCAACTTTAAAATATTGGTTTGATAAACTTGAGTTACACTTTCAAAGTACTGATTAATAGCTATTACTTTCTTACCATCTACTATTAATTTCCCTTCTATTCTCGATACATCTATTCCTTGGAAAATATCTCCTCTAATATAATGAACACTATTATAATTCTTATCATAAAAAAGAACTATCTCACTATTACTAATGAGATAGTTAGCATATGAAAAAATATGAATTATCATAAATAAAATTATAAATTTTTTCATATATTCCCTCTTTCTAAAATTAATAATCACTCTCTGGAGAGATTAATACTTTCTTATAAACTTCAAAATTCTTAAGTAGAACCTGTATTCCATTTATAACTGAATTTAAAGGATCTTCTGAAACTGTTACATTTAGATTTAAATTTTCAGATATTTTTTTATCTATTCCTCTTAAGAGTGCTCCCCCTCCAGTTATATATATTCCTTTTCTCTTGATATCTGATGATAATTCAGGTGGAGTTTTTTCTAGAACAACTTTCACCTCTTCTATTATCTGTTGAACTAAATCTCCTAAAGCCTCTACTATCTCTGAAGAGCAGATCTTTATATCTCTTGGAAGTCCATTTAAAGCGTTTCTTCCACTTATTTCGATACACTCTTCCTCTTCTAACTCTATTACAGCACCTATCTTTTTCTTTATCTCTTCAGCTGTTCTTTCTCCTATTAGAAGATTATGTTTTTGTCTTACATAATCTATAATAGTTGTATCAAATCTATCTCCAGCTACTCTAAAAGATGAAGTTTTTACTATTCCTCCTAATGATATTACAGCTATCTCTGAAGTTCCACCTCCAATATCTATTATTAGGTTTCCTTCAGGTTCAAATATATTAAGTCCTATTCCTATAGCTGCTGCCATTGGTTCCTCTATTAAGTAAGCCTCTCTAGCTCCAGCTTCTCTTGTAACATCTATAACTGCTCTTTTTTCTACTTGAGTTACCCCTGCTGGTACACAGATTATAACTCTAGGACTTGACAATCCCTTCTTTGTATTTATCTTCTTTAAAAAATTTCTTATCATTCTTTCAGTTACTTCATAATCTGCTATAACTCCATTTTTTAAAGGTCTTATTGTTTGGATATTTCCTGGTGTTCTTCCAAGCATCAATTTAGCTCTCTCTCCCACTTCGAAAACATCCTTTGTCTTCATGTTTAAAGCTACTACTGAAGGCTCATTCAGTATTACCCCTTTATTTTTTACACATATAAGTGTATTTGATGTCCCTAAATCTATTCCTAAATCTTCTGAAAATATTCCTAAAAATCTGTTAAGTATCTTTTTCATTTTTCACCTCTATTATATTTTTGCAATATCTTTTAATTTTATTCCTATCTCTGCTAACCTTTCCATAAACCTCTCTATTGGAAATCCCATTACTGTAAAGAAGTCTCCCTCTATCTTCTCTACAAATATCGAACCTTTATCTTGTATTCCATAAGCACCAGCTTTATCCATTGGCTCTCCAGTTGCTATATACCAATCTATCATCTCTGAAGAAAGTTTTTTAAAATATACCTTAGTTATCTTAGCATCAATAATAGATATATTTTTTTCTAGATTTATAAATGAGAAAGCAGTTATAACATTGTGGCTTCTATTCGATAGTTTTTCTAATATTCTCTTTGCCTCTATCTCATTTTTAGGTTTTCCTATAATTTCACCATCTACTTCAACTATTGTATCAGCCCCAACTACATACTCTGATGAATATTTTTCTGCTACTGCATATACTTTTTTATATGCTATATCCTTTATTTTCTCTACTACCTCTATCTTATCACTTATCTCTTCTATTTCTTCGCTTTTTATCACTAAATTAAATCCAATATTTTCTAATATCTCTTTTCTTCTTGGAGATTTAGATGCCAATATCATCTTTTTAGTCCTCCTTTACTCTTCTTTTAATCTCTCTTTCTCTTCTAATAACTCCATTAACCTTATCTGTTCTTGAAGTGCCTTTCTATCAGCTTCCATCTTCTTTTTTAATTTTCTTATTACTATTATTTTTGTAATGACTCTTCTAATACTCTTTGCTCCTATAAAGAAAAAAGAGAGGAAAGCCAGAATGTAAAAAGTTATATATAGATATAAAAATTGAACTTTTGATATTAATAAATCAAAAATAAACGTAGTTATTAATCCAAATTTCTTTCTATAAAAAATTAATTCTATACTTTTTTGTAATAATTCATCATTAGCTAACTGCTTTTTAAAAGGAATATCTAAACTATACATAAAACACAAAAATATAATACTTATGATTAGAATATATAAAAAGAAAATCCTTATATTATATACCATTTTTTTCCTATTACATTTTATAAAAAAATAATAAATATTTAATATAGCTAATAAAAATACAATAAAAAAAGTTACTCCAAAATATGTTTCTAAAAATGAGTATAAACCAATTTTTTTTAGATAACTTTCATAAAAATAACCAATAATTGTATAAATAAGCATATAAACATAAATAAATCTCAATTGAATTAAAATAGAAAAATCCTTCATTTCTCCCTCTTCATTTTTTTACTATACATCATATTGTACCATAGAGAATAATTGATTTCAACAGAAATTAGCTATAATAGAATCTATCTTATCAAATTGAAAAATAATTTTTTAATATAAATAATAAAAGGAGATACTCTTACTTCTTATAACTATTGTTTATCCAATAATTATAAAAGTGAATTTCTCTCCTTTTCTATTTTTAAATTTTAATTTCTATTAAAGATTACTTCCAAGAATTCATTCTTTCAGCTAGTTTTACTTTTTCTTCTTCTAGCTCTCTCATAAATCCTTCTAATATCTCTTTTGTACTCATAGGTTCATTTACCATTGCTGCAACTTGCCCTGCCATAACACTTCCGTTCTCAACATCTCCATCTACAACAGCAAGTCTTAGTTTTCCTGTTCCTAATTGTTCAATCTCCTCTTTAGGAGCTCCTACTTTTTCCATCTCTAATATTTGTTTAGCAAACTTATTTTCAATAACTCTTACAGGATGCCCAGTATAATTTCCAGTTGAAACTGTTGATCTATCCTTAGCTTTTAATATTGCATTTTTATAATTTTCATGTACAGTACACTCATTAGCTACTAAGAATTTTGTTCCAACTTGAATTCCTTCAGCTCCTAATGAAAGTGCCGCTAAGAATTGTTTTCCTCCAGCTATCCCTCCTGCTGCTATTACTGGAATATTTACAGCTTCTACAACTTGAGGAACTAGTGACATAGTAGTGATAGTTCCAATATGTCCTCCACCTTCCATTCCTTCAGCTATTATAGCGTCTGCTCCTATTTTCTCCATTCTTTTAGCAAGTGCTACAGAAGGAATTACTGGGATAACCTTTATTCCTGCTGCTTTTAATTTTTCCATATAAGGTCCTGGGTTCCCTGCTCCTGTTGTTACTACTGGTACTCCCTCTTCAATACACACATCTATCTGCTTTTCAACATCTGCCATCATAAGCATTAAATTTACTCCAAATGGATTAGAAGTTATTGATTTTACTTTTCTTATCTCTTGTCTTAAAACATCAACTGGCATTCCTCCACCAGCTATGATTCCTAATCCTCCATCCTTTGATACATGTCCTGCTAGGTTACCATTAGCTATCCATGCCATAGCTCCTTGAAATATTGGGTATTTTATTCCCAGTAGTTTACAGATTTTGTTATTTTCCATAAAGCCTCCTAAGTTCAATTCTTATTCTTTAAATACTTTTTTAAATCTATTAAATATCTCGTGTACTGAAAGAATTTCATTAATCTTCCATGCATCTCTTCCTGCGAAGAAAATTCCACCTTCATAGTCTCCATCATGACCTCTTACTAATCTTTCATTTACACAAAACTTATATGTACATTTTTTTAAACATTTTACACAATGTGTTGGTCTATCTGGATTATCATCTAAGATTTTTTGAACAAAGGGACTCATAATAGCATTAGCTGGTAATCCTGCTGAACTCATCATTTCAACAATATCACCTTCTTTTGCATTTACATACATATTTTTGAAAAAATCATCGACTTCACATTCCTCAGAAGCAACAAATCTACTTCCCATCTGTACTCCGTCAACTCCTAATGACAGCATTCTTTGTGCATCTTCTGGAGTGATAACCCCTCCTGCACCAAATACTGGTATATCTATATTTTGAGTAATCTCTTCCATTATATCCCAAGAGTCTAAATCTGTTCCTAGATGTCCTCCGGCATTTCCTCCCTCTACAACTATTGCATCAGCTCCAAGTTTTTGTGAAATCTTTGCAAGTTTTAATGTAGATACTATTGGAATTACTTTTACTCCTGTTCCTTTCACAACTTCAAATATATCTCTTGAAAATCCAGCACCAAATATAATCACATCTATCCCATCTTCTATCGAAGCTTTTACTAAATCCATAAAATTTGAAACAGCATACATTATGTTTACTCCCAATGCTCCGCCTTGGTTTGTAATCATATCTCTTGCTTTTTTTATCTCAGCCTTTAATTCATCTGTAGATAATGTTGTTCCTGCTATTACTCCTAATCCACCTTCATTGGCTACAGCTGCTGCCAATTTTGCCATAGATACTCTAATAGCCATTCCACCTTGAATTATTGGTACTTTTATCTCTAAATCTCCTATTTTAACCATATTAAAATCTACCTCCTAAAATAACTCTAGGTAAATTATAACACGTGTTATTATATTAGTAAAGAAATAAATTACATATGTATTTTTTAAATTTTAATAACTCTTTTTTTTCTTCTATTTTCTAAAAATTTATCTAAATTTTCCATAGAGTAATTAATTATACTCTCAACTGGATAACCTACCTCTTCTATTAATAATTGAGCTTCTTTAAATTCTCCTATATCATACGAAATATGTGAATCTGTACCCAAGCTAACCATTGCTTCATATTTTTTACAAAGCTCCAATATTTTTTTACAATTTGGTCTTGATCCTTTTCTTGAATTTTTTAAAGAAGAATTATTAATCTCGATAGCAACTCCAGCCTTTACAGCTTCTTGTACTACTAACTCATACTCTAATGGAAATTGTGGATTTCCTAAATGCACCATGATATCTATTTTCTGACTTCTGATCATATTAATTACAGCTCTTGTATTTTTTATGATATCACTAGGGTCTCCATAGGCTTCAACTGTATGAAGTCCACATAGAATAATATCCATTACATCATATATTCTTTGATTTATATCAAAATTTCCATTTTCATCAATTATGTTAGTTTCTACTCCCTTTAAAACTCTCAAATCACCTACATACTCAGGTATAACTCTCATATTTACCAAACTCCACCAATGTGGTGAATCTTGTAGTGCTGGTCCATGATTAGTAATAGCTATTACCCTCATTCCCTTTTCTTGAGCACTTCTTATGTTCTCTTCTAGAGTACTGTAGGCATGTGGGTTAACATTTGTATGTATATGTAAATCAATAAGGTATCTCATTTTTCCTCCTTTCTTAACTTTAATATTATATCATAACTATTAAAATAGTTCAAAATAATTACATATGTTTTAATTTATTTTTATATATTTTTAATTTGAAAATGGAGCGTTCTTTCGCCCCACCTCCATTTTCTTGATTCGATTATAAAAACAAAACTAATAATACTAAAATTCCTAAGATAATTCTATATATTCCAAAAAATATAAAATCTCTTTTTCTGATATATCCCATAAACCATCTAATTACAAGATAAGCTACAACAAAGGAAACTAAAGATCCAACTCCTATTAATTGCCACTCTAAAGCTGTAAAATTCAATCCATTCTTTATAAGTTTTAATAGTGTCGCTCCAAACATTGTTGGTATAGCTAAGAAAAATGAAAATTCTGTGGCTACTCCTCTGGATAGTCCTAAAAGTAAACTTCCTATTATTGTTGCCCCAGATCTTGATGTTCCAGGTATCATTGCTAAACATTGGAAAAAACCTATTATAAAAGCTAATTTATAACTCAATTTTCCTAATGTATCAATTTTTCCACTAGTTTTATAATATTTTTCTATAACTATAAGAATAATTCCATAAAATATCAATGTAGTTGCAACTACAAAAACATTATCCATAAAGTATGCTGATATATAGTCATCTAATAATAATCCTATAACTGCAGCTGGTAAAACTCCTATTATAACCTTTGCCCATAACCTAATTCGTGAAACAAGTGCCTTCTTATCTTCTACAAAAGGAGTCAAATCTTTCCAAAAATATATAACAACTGCTAAAATAGCTCCTAATTGAACAATTATAAGAAAACTATCCATAAAATTTTTAGATAAATTTCCATTTCCTATAAATTTTTCAACTAAGATCATATGTCCAGTACTACTAACTGGTAAAAACTCTGTCATTCCCTCTACAATTCCTAGTATTATAACTATTAAAAAAGGATTCATCTATCTAGCCCCCTATAAGTATGAGTCTTCTTTTGCTAAATAGTTTTGAACGTAGTCCTTTACTCCCTCTTCTAGTGAAGTAAATTTCTTAGTATATCCTGCTCTTTTTAATTTTTCCATAGAAGCCTGTGTAAAATATTGATATCTTCCTCTTAAGTCCTCTGGCATTGGAATAAACTCTACTACATCTTCAACTTTTAATTCTGGATTATTTGAAGCAGCTCTCATTGTAGCCATAGATAGATCTAAGAAACTTCTTGCCTCTCCTGTACCTATATTATATACACCAGATTCTACCCTTTCAGTTAATAAGAAATACATTACATCTACTACGTCTTTTAAATAAACAAAGTCTCTTAATTGCTCTCCATCTTTAAATCCCTCTTTATGAGATTTAAATAGTTTCACTCCTCCATTTTCTCTATATTGATTGAATGTATGGAATACCATTGAAGCCATTCTTCCTTTGTGATACTCTTGTGGTCCATACACATTAAAGAATTTTAAACCACACCATTGTTTTGGAGCTATACTTTGTTTAAAAGCCCAGTCATCAAATATCTTTTTTGAATATCCATATTTATTTAAAGGTTGTAATTTTTTTAACTCCTCTGGTGTTACATCATCATTATACCCTAACTCTCCAGCACCATAAGTAGCTGCTGATGAAGCATAAACATATGGTATCTGTCTTGCTGCACAGAAATCCCAAAGTTTTTTACTATATCCATAGTTATTTTCCATTAGGAAATCTCCATCTCTCTCAGTTGTTGCTGAACAAGCTCCCATATGTACTACCCCTGTTATTTTATCAGCATTAGCTGGATTAGCTAACCAGTTAAATAGCTCATCTCTATCTACCCAATCTGCATAATCTCTCTTTCTTAAATTTAACCATTTTTCCTCTGTTCTTAATTTATCAACAACAATGATATCATTTCTTCCCATCTCATTTAATTTCCATACCATTGCACTACCTATCATACCTGCTGCACCAGTTACAATTATCATATTATCCTCCTCTATCTATTCAAATATTTTTTTATTCTTTCTAACTGAGAGTACTCCAATCCAGCATCTCCCAAATCTACTCCCTCTCTATTATCCCCATGAAAATCTGAACCACCAGTTATTAGAAGCCCATATTTTTTAGCAAGCCTCTTATACTTTTGTTTCTCTATTTTTGAAAAAGAACTATACTGAGCTTCTAAAGCATCTAAGCCATACTCTTTTAATTTTAAAATCAATTTATTTAACACTTCATCATTCAAAGTGATTAATTTAGGATGAGCTAAAGAGACAAATCCTCCATTATCTTTTATCATTTTCACAGCTCTCTCTGGAGGAAAATTTTCCTTTGGAACATAGGCAGTTCCATTCCTACCTAAATACTTATCAAAAGCCTCATTTTTAGTCGATACAACTCCTTTTTCTAATAGATAGTTAGCAAAATGAAGTCTACTAATTATATTTCCAGGAGCGAAGCTTTTTAACTCTTCTATATCTATTATTATACCAAGTTTTTCAAATTTCTCTATAATCCTTCTATTTCTTTCATCTCTAGCTTTTTCTAATTCAGCTAATTCCATTAGAAACTTCTCATCATCAAGATTTAAGTAGTACCCTAATACATGTACCTCTAACTCCTCTTCATTACAAGATACTTCTATTCCCTCTATAAACTCTACTCCATATTTCTTTGCTATCTCTTTTCCTTGTTTTATCCCAGCAACAGTATCATGATCTGTAATAGCCAAAGCTACTACTCTATTTTTCATAGCTCTCACTATAATCTCTTCAGGTGTATATGTCCCATCTGATTCTAGAGTATGAATATGCATATCTACTTCCATTTTTTCCCTCTCAACTACTTAGAATATTTTAAGGGAGAAAAATTTATAAACAAACTTTTCTCCCCTTTCCATTAACTAAACTTTATTTCTCTTAGTCATCCCATTTTTCTAAAGTTGAGAAATACTCTGGATATGCAATGTATAGTGCCTTAGCATTTACATTGTTCTTTTCCAATGATGTTATATTCTCTTTTGCATCAATATTTGTAATCTCAATAACTCTCTCTGATATCTCTCTATTGTACCAAGCTCTTTCATCATAGAATTCATCTCTTTTTATAAATTTATTTAACATTTTTCTTAATTTTTTAGTATCTTTTTCTGAAAGATCATTTTGTTGAGAGAAAACTACGATTTGCTCCCATTCTTCTTGAGTTGCAACTACATTTTTTATATGTGTAGATGGGTTATCCATTTTTACAAAAGATTCTCTTACCATTCTATCTACTAAACCTTTAGGATTTTTTAAGTTTTCATCTGCAAGATAGAATTTTCTTGGTAATTTTTTATTATATTTTTTTACTAAGTCTACAAAGTCATTATACTCTTCATCTGTAATAGCTGTAGCATCTTTTTTCTCAAGTGATGTTAAGAAGTTAAAATCCTTTTCACTCATTTTTCCTGTTTTTCTTAGATATATAATTGGATTTTCATTCCCATACCAATCCTCTATTAAAGATTCACCTTTAACTACTTGAATTATTGTTTTATCCCAATTTTTAGCTGATTCCTTAGTAATTGAATATTTTTGCTCTAATGAAGTTCCCTTTTCCAATGAGCTACATGAAATAAACATTACCACTGCAAAAAGTCCTACCACTAATCTTTTCATCATTAGCCTCCTTATACTCTTCCACAACAATTTTTATATTTTTTTCCACTTCCACATGGGCATGGTGAGTCTGGAGTAATTTCCTCTTCAACCTCTACCTTCTCTATACCATTTTCTCCCTCTGAAACATAACCTGTTATCTCATCTTGCTCATTTCTCACAGGCATCTCCTCATCTTCAGGATTTTTAATTATTACTTTAAATAAGAAAGATGTCGTTTGCTCTTTTATAGTTTCTACCATTTGCTCATAAAGCTCTCCAGAAACTAATTTATACTCAACAACTGGATTTTTTTGTCCATAAGCTCTTAAGTATATTCCCTCTTTTAAACCATCTAATGCTTTTAAGTGCTCTCTCCATCTAGCATCAATAACTTCAAATAGAATATACTTTTCTAGTCTTCTCATTAATTCTCTTCCTACTTTAGCCTCTTTTTCATCATATTGAGTACAGATTTCATCATAGATTTTCTTGCTATAATCCTCTATACTCATAGATTTATACTCTTCCATATCCTCAACTACATATCCATAATTTTCTTTTAAGTACTCTGCTAGACCATTCATATCCCAGTCCTCTTTGTACTCTCCATTAAATCTTCTTGCTACTTGACTATATATAACCTCATGCAACATTTTTATGATACTATCTTTCAAATCCTCTTTAGCCATAGCTTCATTTCTACTATCGTATATAGCTGTTCTTTGTTTATTCATAACATCATCATACTCTAGTAAGTTCTTTCTTATTCCGAAGTTTCTCGCTTCAATTTTAGTTTGAGCATTAGCAATAGCTTTATTTATCATTGAGTGAGTTATTGGTTCTCCCTCTGGTAATCCCAATTTCTCCATCACTGCTTTTACTCTATCTGAACCGAATAATCTCATTAAATCATCTTCTAATGATAGATAGAACTCTGATTCTCCTGGATCCCCTTGTCTTCCAGCTCTTCCTCTTAACTGATTATCTATTCTTCTCGATTCATGTCTTTCAGTACCTAATATGAATAATCCACCTATAGCTTTTACCTTTTCTCCCTCAGCCTTACATTGAACCTCATATTTTTTCAATACCTCTTCATAGTTTTCAGCATCTTTACTTCCAACCTCTGCCATAGCTAAGAATTCTGGGTTTCCTCCAAGCATGATATCTGTTCCTCTTCCTGCCATATTTGTAGCTATTGTAACTGCTCCAAATCTACCAGCTTGAGCTACTATTTCCGCCTCTTGTGCGTGATACTTAGCATTTAATACATTGTGCTTTATCTTTCTAGCTTTTAATAGCTCTGATAGCTCCTCTGAACTTTTAATTGATATCGTTCCTACAAGAACTGGTTGCCCTTTAGCATGAAGTTCCTCTATTCTCTTAATTATTGCTTCTATCTTCTCTTTACGAGTCTTATAAACTAAGTCTGGATGATCCACTCTTTGAACTGGTTTATTTGTTGGTATTACAACTATTTGTAAACCATAAGTATGTACAAACTCTGCAGCCTCAGTTTCAGCTGTACCTGTCATTCCCGAAAGTTTATTATACATTCTGAAGTAGTTTTGTAAAGTTATTGTTGCAAGAGTTTGATTTTCTCCAGCTATTTGAACTCCCTCTTTAGCTTCTATAGCTTGATGAAGTCCATCAGAATATCTTCTTCCTTCCATAGCTCTTCCTGTAAATTCGTCTATGATTATTACTTGTCCATCTCTTACAAGATAATCTCTATCTCTTTTAAATAACTCCTTAGCTTTTAAAGCTTGATTTAGATAGTGAGTTAACTCTACATTTTCAGGTGAATATAGGTTATCTAACTTTAAGAATTTCTCTACCTTTGCTATTCCTTTTTCTGTTAAAACTATATTTTTTGCCTTTTCGTCAACTTCATAATCTTCAAACTTATCAGCTGGTAACTCACTTTTTTGTCTAGGATCCTTTACTTGTTCTGTCTCATAACTTCTATTTAACATAGAAACTACTTGATAGAAAACTTGATACCATTTTGTTGTATCCTCAGCAGCTCCTGAAATTATTAAAGGTGTTCTTGCCTCATCTATTAAAATTGAGTCAACCTCGTCCACTATACAGAAGTTTAACTCTCTTTGAACCTTTTCTTCTAAAGAACTAACCATATTATCTCTTAAATAGTCAAATCCAAATTCAGAGTTAGTTCCATAAGTTATATCAGCTTTATATGCAGCTTTTCTCTCCTCTCCAGAAACTCCATTTAAAATTACTCCTGAAGTTAATCCTAAGAAAGAGTATAATTCCCCCATTATATCTCTATCTCTAGCAGCTAGATAGTCGTTTACAGTAATTACATGTACTCCCTTTCCAGCTAAAGCATTTAAATATACTGGACATGTTGCAACTAATGTTTTTCCCTCTCCAGTTTTCATCTCTGTTATTTTTCCTTCATGAAGTACAATACCACCAATAAGTTGTACATCGTAGTGTCTCATACCAAGTATTCTCTTTGATGCCTCTCTTACAGTAGCAAAAGCTTCTACCATAATATCATCTAAAGTTTCTCCCTTAGCTAATCTCTCTTTAAATATAGCTGTTTTCTCTTTTAATTGCTCATCAGTTAATTTTTCAAAATCTGGCTCTAATGAGTTAATAGCAGCTACTATCTTTCTAATTCTTTTTACTTCTCTATCATTTTTTGTTCCAAAGATCTTTTTTAAAATATTTCCTATCATTGATGTTCCTCTCTTCAATTTTTTTAAATACACTTCTTCAGACTATATGCTATCACAAAATGAGATATTAGTCAAATAAACCTATTTTTAACTCCTCTTTTTACAAATTTCCATAAACTCATCCTCAGTAATTATCTTAATACTTCCTATCTCTTGAGCTTTCTTTAATTTACTTCCAGCTTTCTCTCCAACTATTAGATAATCTAGATTTTTACTTACTGCAGAAAGATTTTTACCACCTAATTTTTCTATCTCTTCCTTTATCTCATTTCTTGTGAAATTTTTCAAAGTTCCTGTAAATAAAAATGTTTTTCCTGTAAACACTTTCTCATCTTCAGGTAACTCCTCTTTCTTTTCTTGAGCAAAAGTAAGTCCATTTATTTTTAATCCCTCTATAAGTTTTTTCTTCTCTTCATCTCTAAAAAACTCATAGATAGCTTGAGCCATTTTATCTCCAACTCCCTCTATCTCCATTAACTCCTCAATACTCATATTCATTAAATTATCAATATTTTCACTTGCCTCTGCTAAAAGTTTAGCTGAAGTTTTCCCTACAAATGGAATTCCTAAAGCACATAAAACTTTTGAATACTCTCTAGTTTTACTAGTCTCAATAGCATTCAGAAGATTATCTACACTCTTTTTCCCCATCTTATCAAGCTTCTCAAGCTCCTCTCTATGATTTTTTAACTCATAGATATCTACAATATTCTTTATAAATCCAAGTCTTAGCATATTCTCTACCAGCTTACTACCAAAACCAGCTATATTCATAGCATCACGTGAAACAAAATATATCAACTCTCCCTCTACTTTTCCTGGACAAGCCATGTTTGGACACTTTATATCCACTTGCCCCTCCTCTCTTTCTAATACTGTATTGCATATTGGACAATTAGTAGGTTCTGTTATTATTATCTCACTTCCATCTCTTAACTCCTTTACAGATTTTACAACCTGAGGAATTATCTCAGCTGCTTTTTCTATAAATACACTATCTCCTACCCTTATATCCTTTCTCTCTATCTCTTGATAATTATGTAAACTAGCTCTTTTTACCTTACTTCCTGATAGTTCTACCTCTTCTAACTCAGCTACTGGTGTTACCTTTCCAGTTCTTCCTACCTGCCAAGTTACCCCTAAAATTTTAGTAGTCACCTGTTTAGCTGGAAATTTAAAAGCTATTGCCCATCTAGGACTTTTAGTAGTATTTCCTAATATATCCCATAACTCTATATTATTTACCTTTATTACCATTCCATCAGTTTCATAGTCTAGCTCTTCTCTTTTAGCTCCCCAATACTCAATTCTCTCTATCAATTCTGAAGAGTTTTTCAATACTTCACATACTCCAGTCGTTTTTATTCCCAGTTTTGAAAGATACTCTATACTCTCACTATGTGTTTTTACTCCATAATTTTGTGCATCAACTAAAAAATAGAAATAAGCATCTAGCCCTCTTTCTCTTATTATACTTGAATCTAACTGTCTTAAAGTTCCAGCAGCCGCATTTCTTGGATTAGCAAAAACCTCTTCTCCATTCTCCAATCTCTTTCTGTTTAACTCCTCAAATTTAGATAGTGGTAGTACAACCTCTCCTCTTATCTCTATACTTACCTTTTCTTTTAATTCCCTTGGAATAGAAGATATCTCTAAAATATTTTCAGTAACATCCTCACCTACTGCTCCATCTCCTCTAGTTACTGCCCTTACAAGTTTTCCATTCTCATATTGAATACTCAAAGACAATCCATCTAATTTTAACTCTAAAGCATAGTTTATCTCCTTTTCTTCAGGAAGTAACTTTTTTATTCTTTCTATAAAGTCTGCTATATCCCCTTCATTATATGAGTTTGATAGACTTAACATAGGTTTTTTATGTGTCACCTTTTGAAACTTTGTCTCTTTAAGTGATGTCGCTCCTACCACCTCTGTCGGTGAGTTTTCCTCTCTATATTCAGGATATTTCTCCTCTAACTCTTTTAACTCTGCTAATAATTTATCAAATTCAACATCAGATATAAGACTTTCATTATTTGTATAGTAGTAATCACTGTACTTTTTTATCTTCTCTCTTAACTCTTTTATATATTTTTTCACAATTTTCTCCTCTCAATTTAACTTTACAATTAAATTATAATACACTCTCTCTTATTTTGTCTAAGTTTTTTTCAATTCATCTCTTCTATTTCCTTGCTTTTTTTATTTTTCCTATTCCTAAATCTTAAAAAAAATGGTATTATATTTAAGTAAATATATATTTTTAAGGAGGAGTTATGAAAAAAATTCTTGTTTTTGGACATAAAAATCCAGATACTGATTCTATATGTTCAGCAATATCTTTCGCTGAGTTAAAAAATGCTCAAGGTGTTAATGTTGTACCTTGTAGACTTGGAAATGTAAGTAGAGAAACTCAATTTGCTCTAAACCACTTTGGAGCTGAAGCACCTCTATTTATAGAAAATGTAAATCCAGATGAAAATGGTAAAAAAGAGGTTATTTTAGTTGACCACAACGAAAAAATACAAACAGCTGATGGAATTGAAAATGCTAAAATAATAGAAGTTGTTGATCACCATAAATTTGGCTTAGTTACTGATGAGCCTTTAAAAATTACTGCTGATACAGTTGGATGTACTTGTACTTTAGTATATAGATTATTCAAACAAGCTGGAATTACTCCATCTAAGATGGCAGCTGGACTTATGATGAGTGCTATCATCTCTGATACTTTATTATTCAAATCTCCAACTTGCACACCTGAAGATGTTGAAGCTGTAAAAGAGCTTTCTAAAATCTGTGGAGAGGAAAATTTTGAAGATTATGGAATGAAACTTCTTATTGAAGGAACTTCATTATCTGATAAAACTCCAGAAGAAGTTATCACAATAGATATGAAAGAGTTTGATATGAATGGTAAAAAAGTAGCTGTTGCTCAAGTTAATACTGTTGATGTAGCTGGACTTTTAAATACTCAAGCTGAATTAGAAACTGCTATGAACTCTATGAGTGAAAAAGCAAACTATGATCTATTTGTACTTGTTATAACTGATATCATTAAAGCTGGTTCTTATGTGTTAACTGTTGGAAAATGCCCAGAGTTAGTAGAAAAAGCTTTCAATGTAAAATTAGAAAATAAAACTGCTTGGTTAGAGGGAGTAGTTTCTAGAAAGAAACAAGTAGTTCCTTTCATGCTTACAGCTAGCCAAAACTAATTAGATTAAAATTTTTTAAATTAGGGAGAAGAGTTTACTATGAATGGTAAGTTTTTCTCCCTTTATTCTAAAAATTTATAAAAAGGATTGGAGATATGAAAAGAAAAATTTTAATTATAGAGGATGAAAAAGAGCTTACTCAAGTTCTTTATGATACATTTTCACAGGAAGATTTTGAAGTTATAAAAGCTTTTGATGGAGAAATTGGAGTAGATAAATTTTACGAAGAGAAACCTGACTTGATTTTACTTGATATCAACCTACCAAAAAAACTTGGTTGGGAGGTGTGTAAGGAAATTCGTAAAACTTCTAATGTTCCTATTATTATGATGACAGCTAGAGATTCTGATGCTGATGAATATACTGGACTTAGTATTGGAGCTGACGACTATATAACTAAACCATTTAATTTAAAAATTCTCTTACTTAAGGTTAAAAAATTACTAAAATTAGATGATAACAATATATATAAATTTGAATCTCTATCAATAGATATAAAGAAGGGAGAGATCAATATAAGCGGTGAAAGTATTGAGCTTACTAGAAGAGAGATACAGTTTCTTGAATATATGATAAAAAATAAGGGGATTATTTTCTCTAGAGATTACCTTTTAAATGAGATCTGGGGATTTGATTTTGAAGGAGATGACAGAGTAGTGGATACCCTTGTAAAAAGAATACGTAAAAAACTTGGTGACTACAATTTTCTATTAAAAACTATAAGAGGAATGGGGTACAGTTTTGATGAAAATAAAAATTAATCTTTTTCAAAAGATATTCTCTCTATCTATGTTTTTAATTATTTTTACTATAACTGTAAGTTATCTCTTCAGTACATTTTTAGCCGACTCTTTCTATATCAATAGAAAAAAAAGTGAGATTTTAGAGATAGTAAAAAATGCTAAAAAACTATCTGTAGATGAGTATATTTTTAAAGACTATGCTTCTGAACTAAGAAATAAAGAGGGAATAAATATATATGTAGTTTCTAAAGAAACAGAGGATAACTATTACAGCTATTCTACTAAGAAAGAAAATGAGGATTTTTACCAAGATGAAGATGGATTTCATATAAAACAACTTCCTTTTTCAAAGGTAATGCTATTAATATATAGAGAGGAACTATCCAACGAAGATATTCTCTTTGTTACAACCTCACTTTCTGTTATGAGTAGCCATAGACACGAGGTTTACTCTCTTCATATGATAACCTTAGTTTTAACTATGATTTTAAGTATATTTATCTGTCAATTTTTTACTAAAAAAATTACTAAAAATATATCTGAGCTCAACAGAGTAGCGAAGCAGATTACTAACCTAGATTTTTCAGAAGAGGTTGTTTTAAATACATCAGATGAGTTAAACGAGTTAGGTAAAAATATAAATATCATGTCTAAGAGTATCTCCTCGTCTATTGAAAATCTAAATAGTTTTGTTTCAAATGCTTCACATGAATTAAAAACCCCTATCACAGTTATCAATACTCATGCTCAAGCTCTATTAAACGGTACTGTTAATGATGAAAAATTAAAAAAAGATTATTACAAGGTTATTTTAAAAGAAAGTAAGGAGATGAGTAGCTTAGTAAGTGATCTGCTCCTTATATCTAAACTATCCTCTCTTGAAAAAAATATTGAAAAAGAGGAGTATTCCGTACTCACATTACTACATGAAAGCATAGAAAAATTTGAACTTTTAGAGCTACAAAAAAATATAGAGTGGGAGATTAAATTGAAAGATTTTACCCTTTTTATCAATAAAAAACTTTTTAAAGTTGTTATAGATAACTTGGTTAATAATGCCCTCAAATACTCCCCAGAGGATTCTATCATTGAGGTTTATTCCATAGGAAATGGTATAGTTTTTAAAAATCCAATGTATTTAGCTGAAAAAGTAAGTGTTGATAAACTATTTCAACCATTTTATAGAGGTACCTCCGCTACAGAATTAAATATTGATGGGAGTGGACTCGGTCTATCTCTAATTAAGAGAATTTTAGATTTACACTCTTTCAACTATTCGATTGAGATAGAGGAAAACCATTTCAAATTTATTTTGACATATTGAGGACATAAAATAAATTTATAATTTAGACAAATAAAAAGATAAGATATTAGGGAGTGATGTATTATGAAAAAGATATTAATTGGAACAATGATGATATTAGCTATTAGCTCAACTGGATTTGCTAGAATGCATGATTTAAAAGATGATTCTACTCCTGTTCCACCATACATGCTTAAAATGAGAAAGGGAAATTGTAGAACAAACTCTGAACTTGAAAGAGCTAAAATAATGATTGAAGAGAAAAAACTTGAGATTAGAAAAGAGTTATTGAATGATAAACCTAATTGGAATAAAATAGAAAAATTAAATATTGAAATTGCTACTCAAGAGGCTAAAAATAGAACTACAAATATGAGAGAGAGATTTGAAAATAGCTTTACTACGCAAGCTCAAGCACCTGTTTCAAGCAATCAATAAAACTATTAATAATATATTAAAAGGAGTGTTTCACCAGAAAACTGTCTGCTAAAATACTCCTTTTTTTATTTTATCTGAAATCTATTTTAATTTTTTCTTTCTAATTTTTAAAATTTAAGGTAAAATAGAGTATATTTTTTATATGAGGTGATTTACTAAATGAAATTTGTTGTATCAGATTTAGATGGAACATTATTACACTCTCGTAACGTAGTTAGTGACTATACTGTTGAAACTATTAAAAAATTAGTCGATAACGGTGTAAATTTTGCTATAGCTACTGGAAGAGGACAACAGGGAGTACAAGATATTTTAAAACAACTTGGTATCACTCCCTATCTAATATGTAACAATGGAGCTAATATATATACTCCAGAGGGAGAGTGTATCTTTGATGAAAGAATTCCTCAAGATGTTGTTACTCAAATTTTAAAGGAAATTAGAAGAAACAACCTCTTTTACAGTGCCTTTCAAAATGAATTTCTCTTCCATAGTAATGAAGAACCTGTAGAGGATTTTACTAGTAGACCTCTTTTTACAGAGATTGGAGTAGATAGGGAAGAGGATATTCCATCTTTAAATAAAATAATTGTAACTAATCAAAATCCAGAGGTATTAATTGAACTTGTAGCTATTTTAAAAGAGAAGTTCTCTCATTTAGCAGAGATTATGTTATCTCAAGCTACTTGTCTAGATATTGCCCCTAAAAATTGTACAAAGGGAACAGGAATAGAAAATCTTGCTAAAATTTTTAATCTTACTCCTAATGATTTTATGGCATTTGGAGATGGAGAAAATGACCTAGATATGCTTAAAACTGTAGGACATCCTGTAATAATGGAAAATGCTCAAGATATTCTAAAAGAAAAATTTTCTATAACAACACTTTCTAATAAAGAGGATGGTGTAGCTGTATATTTGAAAAACTTCTTTAATTTATAGGTGATAATATTGAGAGCAAAACAGATAAATAAAGAAATAATTATTACTTTAATACTATATATCTTCTATTTTGGATGGTGGTACTACTTTGCATATCTTCACACAGATAGTGAAGATGTTAAAAATTTTAAATATATCTTAGGATTACCTGAATGGTTTTTCTATTCCTGTGTATTGGGATTAATTGTTATAAACATCTTAGTTTTCATTGTAGTTACCTTCTTTTTCAAAAATACTTCTTTAGAGGAGGAGGAAAAATGTTAATAATTATCCCTATTATTCTTTATCTTTTAACAATGTTAGGAATTGCCTATAAAGTCAATCAAATAAAAAATAGTAAAGAGGTAGATTTTTCTGAAGAATACTTTATTGGTAGTAGAAATATGGGTGGCTTCGTCTTAGCTATGACCATTATAGCTTCATATGTTGGAGCAAGTTCATTTATAGGTGGGCCTGGTATTGCCTATAAATTAGGACTTGGTTGGGTTTTACTTGCCTGTATACAGGTTCCAACAGCCTTCTTTACCTTAGGAATTATCGGAAAAAAATTGGCCATTATCTCAAGACGAATAAATGGAGTCACTATAATAGATTTACTCAGAGTAAGATATAAAAGTGATATTGTTGTTATTCTCTCCTCTGTTACTATGCTAATATTTTTTATTGGAACAATTGTAGCACAGTTTATTGGAGGAGCAAGACTTTTTGAAACAGTAACTGGTTTTTCATATTTAACAGGATTAATAATATTCTCATCAGTTGTAATTGCTTATACATCTTTTGGAGGATTTAGAGCTGTAGTTATCACAGATGCTATTCAAGGAGTTGTAATGCTTTTAGCTACTGGAGTTCTATTTTACACACTTCTAAAACATGGAAAGGGAATGGAAAATATAATGCTTACCATTGCTAAAACAAATCCAGAGATGTTAACTCCAACTTCTAATGGTAATATTGCCCTGCCTTTTATTCTATCCTTTTGGGTTTTAGTTGGTATTGGATTACTAGGATATCCCTCTACAGCTGTAAGATGTATGGGATTTAAAGATAGTAGATCTCTTCATAGAGCTATGATTATTGGAACCTCTGTAGTTGGTTTACTAATGTTGGGAATGCACTTAGTTGGAGTTATGGGAGTAGCTATTGAGCCAAATATTGAGATTGGGGATAAAATAATTCCAATCCTTGCTCTAAAACATCTTCATCCTATTCTTGCTGGAATATTTATCGGTGGTCCACTAGCTGCTATAATGTCAACTGTTGATTCATTACTTATTATGTCTTCAGCCACTATTGTAAAAGATTTATATTTACACTATATAGATAGAAATGCTTCTGTAGAGAAGATAAAAAAACTCTCTCTTATGACCTCTCTAGGTTTTGGAATAATAGTTTTTCTATTATCATTAAATCCTCCTGATCTATTAGTATGGATTAATCTTTTTGCTTTTGCTGGATTAGAAGCAACTTTTTTCTGTCCAATTGTTTTTGGATTATTTTGGAAAAGAGCTAACGCAACTGGAGCTGTAGCTTCTATGATATTTGGATTTATAACATTTATATATCTAACTGTATGCAAAGTATCAATCTTAGGAATGCATAATATTGTTCCTGTACTATTTGTTAGTTCAATTGTATTTATTATTGGTTCCTATGTTGGTGAAACTACTGATGATGAAACTATTGATCTGTTCTTTAATTTTTAATTAAATGTTGCAAAATCGGAGTAGCTATGGGTAACGGTGGCCCAGAAATAAAAGAAGTGGCTACTCATATAACTGATTCAGTTGAAAAAGATGGATTATGGAAAGCTTTTAAAAATCTGAGTAACTACTCAGCTATGAGTTTTTACAAAAAATAAAAATAGCCAAATAGAGGGAGTTTTCAACATTTTTGTTGAAGGCTCCCTTTCTATTCAACTACTGGTAACATAATTTCGCATAAATCAAATATACT
>JAHLFN010000042.1 GCA_018883725.1 Candidatus Fusobacterium pullicola
ATTCCATTGTTTTTACTCCTTTTTTTTATATATCTACTGATTGTATTATATCACTTTGTCTTCTAAAAAACAATAGGGCAATTCATCGCACCACCTATAGAGGTGGGCGACTTCTTGCCCGTTAGGTTAAAAGAGCAAGGATACTCTATAACTTTTAGTAACTTGCTCTCTTTTTATTTTTTATTTCACTTCAAAGTTCATAATACTAACTTCTTGAAGATTTTCATTTAAAGCTGCTGTAGAAAATATTAATACTGAATTCCAATAAATTGTGTGCTCATTTGTTGTCCAGTCATATCCTGAGTCAACATAATCTCTAGCATTGAATTTAGATAGTTCCGCACCTTGAAATTGGTTTGGTCCTCCTGCAAAATATCCCTTTGGAATCTCTAATATCCCATCATAATTATATATGTTGCTATATGTATGACTTAAACAATTTTCTCCATATCCTGAAACATAACTAAATGCTAATGGATTTACTCCTAAGAAATAGTTCATATTAGTTCTCATCATAGCTATAGTTCTATCATTATCCTTTCCTAGAACCTTATTTCCTAAATATAGATCCATCAATGTAGTTCCTATAACTGAGTTACTTCCCCATACATAATCATTTTCTCCTAACACAGTTTTCCATGGGTTATTTACAGTTTTTTCAAATACATTATCTGACCATGATGTAAACTTCTCTTTAAACCATTCTTTTACTTCAGAAGCAGGATTTTTAGAGCTTAAGTATGCATAAAAAGCAACTTTTTCCATATTTCCCCAACCATGTCCATTTTTTTCAGCTTCAAAGCTTTCTTCAAAATTTCTATAGTTATTTAAGAAATATTCGTCGTATTTTTTTTCTCCAGTGGCTCTATATAATTCTGCTGCTGCCCATAATCTATTATCAGTATCATTTCCATCATAATATGGTTCATTCGGCATAGAGATTATTAAATTTGAATTTTTTTCTAAGTATTGGTATCCAAATTTTGCTGCTTTAAGTAATTTTTCAGCATATTCTTTATCTATATTTTTAAATACTGTATAACCATGAGCTAAAGCAGCAACAACATCTGCTGTATGAGTTGTTGGTTTTACATTAGTCATTGTTCCATTTTTATCCTGGATATATCTATCCATTGTTAAAGCTATATCTGGTGTACCATCATAGTTTTGTGCCCATACATGAGAATATACTCCTCCTGTATCTTTATCTTGCATTTTTAATAAGAAATCTAATTCCCATCTAATTTCATCTAATAAATCTGAAACTCCATTTCCACTTTCTGGTATAAAATCTTTTTTATCTCTAAACTGATTTGGAAACATTTCATATGCCCATAAAAGTTCTGTTACCGCAGTAGCTCCAGCATTTGTGTATTTTCCATAATCTCCAGCATCATACCATCCACCAGAAACATCATATCTTTTTGAGCTCTCTCTTTGAGAATTTAGAGGAACACTTCTATCTTGTGGTATTCCTTCTCCTCTTGCAAATAGTTTTCCAACATATTTTTCTTCAATTATTTCATTTCCTCTTTGAAGATAATAATATTTAGTTATATCTTCCAATAAAGGTTTATATATGTTATCTCCTATTGTAAATTTCTGAGATTTTCCTACACCTTCAACCTCTAAAAAATACGTTCCTGGAACTTTAATATCACTGAAGTCAGCTTTTAGTATTCTATCTCCTGATACAACTGAATCATCATCACAAATCAGCGACAATTTTCCTGTATAAATCACTTTATCTTTAGTATCTTTTACTCTAAAAATTGTTCCTACTGGAGTTGTGAATTTATGTGCAAATCCACTTATTAAAGCATATTTATCTGCATTTAAATGATATCCTACTTGATTCACTTTCACAGGATTTTGTGAAGTTTCATCATTTGAAGTTATTATTCTTACATCATTTATCCATACTTCAACAGGTTTTTCTGTTACCCCATTATCAACTTCCTTAAAAATAAGCTGTCTAAAAGATCTTAAATCTGCTTCTCCTGATAAATTCATCACATCCTTTAATGGAATAGAAATATGTTGCCATTCTTTAGTTATTTCAAACTGCGTGTCTGTTCTAAAAGAGACTATATCAATATCTCCTTTTCCATCTGTTCTCTTTCCACCAAAAGAGAGTTCAAATACTTCTCCCCCTTTTGCTCCTTTTATATTAAACTCTAATGTTCCATTGGCAACATATGGTTCTAAATTCATAGCATTCCAACCTTTTGGTACTATTGAACATAACCATTGATTTTCATTTATTGAAGTCTTTATGTGTAATGAAGGTAAAGAGTTATATGTCATATTTTTATCTACAGGTAAAAACCCTCTTTCATCTAACTCTTGTCCTCCTTCCATTGACCATCCACCTAAGACTTCATTAGTAAAAAGAATTAAATCATTTTGTTGATATTTTTTATCTATTGAAAGTTTAGCTGTTTCTACTTCCTTTGTTCCCTCTTTAGTATTCACATCTCCACAACTTGTTGCAAGTAAAGTAATAGCTAATAAAAACATAATTTTACCTTTAGCTTTTTTTTTCATTCTAATCCCTTCTCAAATATTTTATAATTTCTCTCCATTAGTTTCTATAACTTCCTTATACCAATAAAAACTATCTTTTTTATATCTAGATAATGAACCTGTTTCCTCATTTCTATCTACATATACAAATCCATATCTCTTTTGATATCCATTTAACCAACTTAATAAGTCTGTAAATGACCATGTACAATAAGCTAAGACTTCACATCCTTCATCTATTGCTTGAGATAAAGCTTTTAAATGCTCTCTTATGTACTCTATTCTATATATATCGTGAATTTTATTCTCTGATTCTAATTTATCAAATGCTCCCAACCCATTTTCTGAAATTATAATTGGTAATCTATATCTACTTGTTATTTCTCTACACAAATATGTTAATCCTAACGGATCTATTGTCCAATCCCAATCTGTTGTCTTTAAATATTGATTTTGTGGATTTTTATATAATCCAGGTACTCCTGTTACTTGAGCTGAACCTTTTTTCCCTGTTGTATTCATTGTTCCATATGGTGCCACACCATCTAGTGGATTATACTCACACACACAACTTTGATAATAGTTTACTCCCATAAAATTTATCTCTTTTGCTGCCTTTTTCAGAATCTCTTTATCCTCTTGGCTTACAACTGGGGCTACTCCTTTCTTCTCAAGATACTTCATAGCTGCTATTGGATACTCTCCATAAGCATAAACATCTAGCCACCAATAATTTTTTAAATCATCATAATTCATTTTTGACATTGCATTTATTGGATTACAATCTAAGGCATAACTTGGTGTATAAGCAAAACTTGCTCCTATCATTCCATCAAATCCCATCTCACGATACGCTAATACTGCCTTTGCATGAGCCAAAAATGCATGATGATTTACTTGATAAAACATTTTTTGATCATCAAATTTTCCAGGTGGATGTTGTGCTGTCAGCCATCCTAATGATGTAAAGATATTTTGTTCATTTAGTGTTATCCAATATTTTACACTCTTTCCAAATACCTTAAATAAAGTTTTTGCATAGTTTACAAAATCATCTACTATTTTCTCACTTTCAAATCCATTATATTGATCTACTAATGCTTGTGGTAAATCCCAGTGGAATATTGTTACCATTGGTTCTATTCCATATTTTAAACATTCATCTATTATATTTTGATAGAACTCTATCCCTTTTTGGTTTATCTCTCCATTTCCTGTAGGAAATATTCTTGTCCACGCTATTGAAAATCTGTAAGTTTTCAATCCCATCTCTGCCATCAAAGCAATATCTTCTTTATATCTATGATAATGATCTACTGCTATATCACCTGTTGTTCCCTTAAAAGTTTTTCCTGGTATTCTCACAAAATGATCCCAGTTAGACATACCTTTTCCATCAACGTTATAAGCCCCTTCTATTTGATAAGCTGCTGATGCACTTCCCCATAAAAAAT
>JAHLFN010000043.1 GCA_018883725.1 Candidatus Fusobacterium pullicola
CTTCAAAGTTTACTTGGGGATTTTCTGACTTAGGAATTATTACTTTATTTCCTTCTACATATCCTACTATTTCTTTACTTTTTTTCTTCTCTACTGTGAGATTTAGCTCTGCCTTATCTCTTCTTTTTAAGATTTCTACCTTTGTTACTTCCTTATTGGGATTTTCTGCTATTGTTGTGTGTGGGACTTCTGCTAGTACATTACTTATTAGTACTAAGTACAGTGCTATGGCACAGATAATGCTCTGTAATCTATCATAGCACCCCCCCCCCATTCATTTTTTGTACATTTTTATATTTCATATCTTTCACTTCCTTATCTTTTTATATAAGATTGACACTATTCCTACTATAATTACTCCTATACTTACAATTACTCCTAAAGATATTTTTTCTTCTTTTATTTCATTATTTTCTTTGAATAATGGTTCTATTATTTCTTCTCTTGGCTCTAGTTTTATCTCTTGTTTTTCAATTTTTTCTTCTATATTTTGTTCTATAATCTCTGGAATCTCTAACTTTTCTACCACCTCTTCTACTTTAGTTTCTTCAACTTTTTGTACTTCTGGTTCTTTTAATTTTTCTTTTATAATTTCTTTAGGTTTTTTAGTTGTATTCTCTACTTTTACTTTCTTCTCTTGAGCTTTCTTAGGTAACAAATTACTTTTATCTATTGTAATAGTATTACTTTGAGAGAGAATAGCTTCTATTCTTTCTTCTGTATCATCTGGTATTATATTTACTACTACATGATTAGGTTTACTCTTATCTAACTCCATTCTCATCTTCAAATCATGGATAGTCAGATTTTCTTCTGCTAAACTTAATAAGCTTCCTAATAAAAATAAAGTAGTTAATAATTTTTTTCTCATTATTCCACCTCATTTAATTTTCCGTATTGAGATACTATTATGGGTACATATCCATTATATTTTCCTTCTATAATATCTGCTTCTTCTCCTTTATCAATATCCCTTCTATTCAATACTGCATAAAATTTTACATTCATTGTTTCTTGACTTACTATTAGCTCCTTATCTGGTAATTCCATACCATATTGTTCTATCTCTATCCATTTTTTTCTATTAGTTATAAGTCCTTTTTTTGGGAATTGAAAAACTAGCTTTTTACCAAAATCTTCTTTATCTGCTTTTATTTCAATAGTTCCATACCCTGCGATTTTATCAGAGCCAAGCATACGAGTATTAAAATACTCAAATCTTAATGGCTCTAATATTTTCATTTCAATTTTAGCAAAACTTGGTACTGCTATTAATGAAAATATAGCTCCTAATAATAGTTTTTTCATAAGTTTTCCTCCTATTATTTAAATTCTTTATTCAAATTTTCTTCTTTTAATATTTCTTTTTTTATAACTAAATCCATTGTTTTAATTTTTTTTGTATACTTCACTCTCCATCTTTTTAATATTTGATTGATGTATTCATCAAACAAAAGATAAAAATAATAAATTGCTAGAATAATTGCAAGTTTTATTTTACATTCTGCTATAAAGATTACTATTAGAAATAGTAATAGAGATAGTATTGCATTGTATGGAATACTTTTCATTATTCTCTTACCTCAACTGTCATATAGACTTTTCTAGTATGTTTACCCTCTTTAGAGATTTTAGCTCCATCTATATACACCATATTATCTTTTACTATCTGTGTATTGATATATGGTGGAGTATAGATAGTAGTGTCTATTTGTCCATCACTATCAATATCTATCTTATTTTCACTGAACTTAATCTTATAATAATCTTTCTTATCAGGCTTTTTATTAAGTTCAATTTCAAATGGAATCTCTAACTTCATGTCATCTATTACCATCGCATTTATATCTACATCTGATACTATTTCTAAAGGTACTTCTACTTTCAGTTGAACATTCATTAAAATTGTTGTATTTTGCTCTAATTTTCTGATTCTTCCATCTGCTTCTACCTTATCTTCTGTTGGTAAAGTTGGAACATCTGGTTTATTTTCAGTTGGAGGATTAATTGGTATTATAGGAATTGCAGGAATACTCTTTGCCATTCCTATTGAGCTTATTACCATGAATAACATTATTAATTTTTTCATTAGGCACTCTCCTTTAATATTTTTGAAATCTCCATATTTTCTAATATTTTTTTAGATATTTCAGGATATAAATTAACTTTTTCTTTTATTCCTTTTTTATTAGAAGATTTTTCATATATTACTTTTCCATTACATAGAATCAACTCTTTCCTTAATTTGTTAGTTATTAAGGTATAATTAGCTATGTATGTATATTCTCTTTTATTAAATTGTATTTTTTTTTAAATTGAGCTAACATATATAACCTCCACTATATATTGTGTTAAAATCTTGTGGCCAATAATTATTAGCCACAAGATATTGATTTTATATTATTTAACTTCAATATCTAGGATATTGCTTCCTCTGTATTCTCCTGACTGCTGTTCCTCTGGGACATCTAGTGTTCCTTTTAACTTAATGTTGTACTCTCTGTCCCTTACTCTTTGAACTGTCTTATCTATTTTCTTTACCCTTAATTCTGCTCCTTGAGAGTTTGTCATTACTGGCTGTTCTTCTCTTAGTTTGAACTTTACCTCACTTACATCTTGTCCTTCTAGCATTTCTATTCTGATATTACTTTCTGCTTTCTTATTTTTTGCTCCTTGTAGTACATTTCCAAAATCTAAGTTTCCTGTTTCTAGCATATTAAATGGTGCTTCTGGAGCTGTTAAAGTTATCGCATGATTACTTATCTCATTTACTCCTCTTATTGCCTTTAAATTCAATCTCATAGGCTCATTGACCTTCCAGTTATTTAACTTTACTTGTACTTTTCTATTTACTACAAGTAAATCTATTGAACCATTACTAAATTCTACTCTTTGACTTGGTAAACTTCCTCCTGATTGAATTGTATAACTATGAACTGTTCTAGTTCTTCCATCATCTACTTGGATTGTATCTCCTTCATCTAGTAAAGGTATTCCATATCC
>JAHLFN010000044.1 GCA_018883725.1 Candidatus Fusobacterium pullicola
ATTTATTTTTAGTAAAATGTTCTCGTGAACATTAAATGATACAAGATATTTAAAGAAACTACTTGTTAATAAAATTGAATTGAAAAATAGGGAAAAGGGAGTGTTTTAAATGAGAAATTTAGAAAAATATCATGGAGTAATACCAGCATTCTATGCATGCTATGACAAAGAGGGGAATATAAGTGTAGAGGGAGTAAAGGCTTTAACAAGATACTTTATTGAAGCAGGAGTAAAAGGTGTATATGTTGGAGGATCATCAGGAGAGTGTATCTACCAAGGTAAAGAAGAAAGAAAAGTAGTTTTAGAAACTATAATGAAAGAAGCTCAAGGAAAATTAACAGTTATAGCTCACGTAGCTTGTAATAATACTGCAGATAGTATGGAATTAGCTGCTCATGCAGAAAGTTTAGGAGTAGATGCAATAGCTGCAATACCACCAATTTATTTCCGTTTACCAGAACATGCAATAGCAAAATATTGGAATGACATTTCAAGTGCTGCACCAAATACAGATTTCGTAATTTATAATATTCCACAACTAGCAGGAGTTGCTTTAACACCATCTTTATATAAAGAAATGTTAAAAAATCCAAGAGTAATAGGAGTTAAAAACTCATCAATGCCTATTCAAGATATTCAAACATTTAAGGCTATTGGAGGAAAGGATACAATAGTATTCAATGGTCCAGATGAACAATTCATAGGTGGGTTTATGATAGGAGCTGAAGGAGGAATAGGAGGAACTTATGGAGCTATGCCTAAGTTATTCTTAAAAGCTCTAGAGTGTTTCCAAAAAGGAGATTATGAAACAGCTCGTGCTATCCAATATGATGTAAATGATATAATAACAGCATTATGTTCTTGTAAAGGAAATATGTATGGAGTAATTAAAGCTACTTTAAAAATCAACCATAACATAGAAATTGGAGGAGTTCGTGCTCCATTAGCTAACCTTGTAGAAGAGGATATGCCAAAAGTTGAAGCTGTAGCTAAATTAATAAGAGATACAGAAGCTAAATATTTATAATATATAAAAATAGGTCCTCGGGATAACTGAGGACTTTTTTTGTACCTTGATTTTTTTAAAAAATTGAGAGATAATGGGAGCAAGGAAGAAAACAACTAGGAGGAGCAGATGTGAATAAAAAACCGAAAGTGGTAGTTATAGGTGGGGGAAGTGGAATATCGGTAATGTTAAGAGGATTAAAGTATTTACCAGTAGATTTAACTGCTATTGTATCTGTAGCTGATGATGGAGGAAGTAGTGGAGCTTTGAGAAAAGAGTTTGATTCACCCCCACCAGGAGATTTAAGAAATGTTTTAATAGCTTTGAGTGATGTGGAGCCAATAATAGAGGATGTTTTCCAATATAGATTTAAAGAGGAGAGTTCTATTGGAGCACACCCTTTAGGAAATCTTTTAATAATGGCGATGAATGAAATAACAGGAAATATTGGAGATGCAGTTGATAGACTTAGAAAGTTGTTTAATATAAGGGCTAAGATATTACCAGCAACTTTGGATAATGTTATTCTTTTTGGAGAAACAGAAAGTGGTAAAATTATTGAGGGAGAATCAAATATACCCTTTGTTAAAGAAAGAATAAAAAAAGTTTTTTATAAAAATGAAAGAAAAGCTCCAATAAAAAATTTAGAGGCTTTAGAAGATGCTGATTTAATAGTTTTTGGAATAGGAAGCTTATATACTAGTTTAATTCCAAATTTACTATTGAGTGGAATAAAAGAGAGTTTAGAAAAGAGTAAAGCAAAAGTAGTATATGTTTGTAATGCAATGCAGCAGCCTGGAGAAACAGAGGGATATACAGCTGACGAACATATAGAGGCAATATGTAAGGTTATTGGGAATAATATTATAGATGAAGTAGTTGTTGATACTAGGGATATTCCAGAAGAGATATTGGAAAGATATAGAGCTCAGAATAGTGATAGAGTTTTAGTAGATAAAGAGAGTATAAAAAGTAGAGGGATAAAGGTAAAAGATAGAGACATTCTAGAAATTGACTCAAGAGGTATGGTAAGACATCATCCGTACAAATTAGCAGCAACATTATATTCTTTAATAGATAAATGGGAGGAGTTTTATGTTTAAACATGTATTTGGACCGGTTCCGTCTAGAAGATTGGGTGTTTCTTTAGGAGTGGATTTAGTAACACCTAAAAGTTGTAATATGAACTGTGTATTTTGTGAGTGTGGAGCTACAAGAGAATTAAAATTAAAAAGAGAGAGCTTTAAAGATATAGATGAAGTAAAAAATGAGATCTTGGAAGCTATAAAAATTGTAAAACCTGATTATATAACTTTTTCTGGTAGTGGAGAACCGACTTTAAGTAAGGATTTAGGTAAAATTATTGAGTGGATAAAATCTAATTTAGAAATTAAAGTTTGTGTAATTACAAATAGTTTATTGTTAGAAGATAATGAAGTGGTAAAAGAATTAGAAAAAGCAGATTTGATAATGCCAACATTGAACAGTGTAGACAATTTGATCTTTAAAAAAATAAATAGACCTTCAGCTCAGATAGATGTATCTCAAGTTATGAGAGGGTTAGAAAATTTAAGTAAGAAATATAAAGGAAAAATATATATTGAAAGTTTTATAATAGAGGGATTAAATGACTCTAATGAACATACAGAGAAAATGGTCGCATTCTTAAAAAATATAAATTTTACTAAACTGCAATTAAATACTTTGGATAGACCAGGTACAGAGAATTGGGTTCAACCAGCTAGTTATGAAACGATGCAAAGAATAAAAAATAAATATTTAGAATTGGGAATAAGTAATGTTGAAATAGTAAAAGAGATGAAAGAGTTAGATAAAAAAATAGAAGTTAATGAAGAATTATTAAAAAATATGAAAGAAAAAAGAGAATATTCTGAGAAAGATTTAAAGAAAATTTTTAAAATTTAATAAATTTTTATAAAAAAATATATTTGAAAACCTTTGAAAATACTAGGTTTGTAATATGGTTTTTAAAAAATATAAAATTTTTTAAAAAAGTTGTTGACAGTTTTTATATTATGTGGTAATATTATATATGTCAGCGGGACACGAAAGCGAAAAATGAAAACGCAAAAGTGAAACGATGGCGGAATGAATAGCAAATGCCGCTTTAGCTCATCTGGTAGAGCAACTGACTTGTAATCAGTAGGTGATTGGTTCGACTCCGATAAGCGGCACCAGATGCCCCGTTCGTTCAGTGGTAAGGACATCAGATTTTCACTCTGGAAACAGGGGTTCGATTCCCCTACGGGGTACCACTATAAAAACTTAATAATCGGTGAGGTTCCCGAGTGGCCAAAGGGATCAGACTGTAAATCTGCCGGCTCTGCCTTCGAAGGTTCGAATCCTTCCCTCACCACCACTTAACAACTACACTGAAGTGCATAAGCATAATGTGTGGATTTTTTTTTATCAAAATAAAAAACTTGTTAAGAAATAAGTAGAAATTTTGTAAAAATAGTAGTAAAATAAACTTATAGTATTATAAAAACATTTGGAGGTATAACCACAATGGCTAAAGAAAAATTCGAAAGAAGCAAACCGCACGTTAACATCGGAACAATCGGACACGTTGACCACGGAAAAACAACAACAACAGCAGCTATCTCTAAAGTATTATCAGATTTAGGACTAGCTCAAA
>JAHLFN010000045.1 GCA_018883725.1 Candidatus Fusobacterium pullicola
CTTTTCCACAAGCACCTAACAAAAATAAATACCCTATTATCAATAATAGATTTAAAAATTTTTTCATCTTTCCTCCTCTATTCTCCTAAATATTTTTTTAAAGTATTTATAACAGCATCTTTTCCAGCTAACATCTCTACGAAGTACTGCTCAACTCTATCTGCCATACCTACCTCTTCTAAATCTACTCCAAATATCATTTTATTTTTTAATATTTCTCTCAATTGTCCTTTATAAGTTTCTGGCTTTCCAAATTCTATTCCAGACATTTTCTCTTTTAACATATCTAACATTGGATCTGGACTAATACTTCTCTCATTTCCATTGTCATCTATTCCTAATAGATATCTAAACCATCCAGCATAAACTAATGGAATATATTTTATATCCTCTACTCTTAACTCATCACTTGCTAAGTATGCTTTAATTGTCTCTCCAAATCTTATTCCTACTTTTTGAGAAGTATCAGTTGCTATTCTCTCTGGTTGATCTGGTATAAACTTATTAGCAAATCTTTCATTAATAACTTCATCAATAAATGCTTTTGGACTTAAAATTTTTGGATCATCTACAACTTTTAATGCTTCTCCATATCCTATATTTTTTATTAACTTATTTAATTCAGGATTAGATACAGCATCAAATATTGTTTTTTCATTTAATAAACATCCATAAACAGCTAATGTTGTATGTAATGGATTTAAACACGTAGTAACTTTCATTCTTTCTGTTTTTTCAACTGTTTCTCTATCTGTTACATACACCCCTGCTTCTGATTTCTCTAATTCTGGTCTTCCATTAGGGAATTTATCTTCTACTACAAAATATTCAGGTGCTTCAGCATTAACAAAAGCTCCAGTATATGTATTTTTAGAAGTAACTACTATATTCATATCTTCAAAACCTAATTTTTCTAGGTGTTCTTTTACAACTTCTGCAGGTCTTGGAGTAATTTTATCTATCATTGAAATAGGATAAGCTACTTTTTTCTCATCAGCTATATAAGCTAAGAACTCTTTTTCTACATATCCTTTCTCTGCCCAATGCTCTGCTATATCAAGAACAGCTGCTCTTACTCTATCTCCATTTCCAGCACAGTTATCCATACTTACTAAAGCTATTGGAGTTGCTCCTGCTTTAAATCTCACATATAATAGCTCTGTTACTATACTCATTATATGTTTTGATTTTTCTGGAGAGTTTTGGAAATCCTCTTCAATAACTTTCATATACTCACCATTTGGAGTTTTTAAGTTGTATCCTTTTTCTGTTATTGTAAAACTTATCATTTGAAGAGTTGGAGCTTTTACTATCTCTTTTAATATCTCTCTATCTGTATCAGCTTTTAAAGATTCAACTATACTAGCTATAACCTCTGTTGAGAAGTTTCCATCTTTTGATAAAATTACTGATAGTGTTAAGTTATCATGTGGCTTATACACTTTATCTATAATCTCTGTATCAAAACTTTCTGCAACGATAATCCCTGTATTTTCAAGCCCTTTATTTAAAAGATTTTGTTGCATCTTCCCAACATAAGCTCTGAAAATATTTCCAGCACCAAAGTGTAACCACTTTGGTGCCTTCATTGTATTTTCTTTTACAGTTTCTATATCATATGCAGGAGTTACTACTTCACTTATATTTTTTATATTTTTCATCTCATTTAAGTTTAATTTCATTTATGCCTCCTGAATATTTCTATCTCTATAATTATTTTCCTAATTTAGTTAAAGTTTCCCAAATTCCTGTTATATAACTTGCTCCTAAAGCTCTATCATATAATCCATATCCTGGTTTTCCAGTTTCTCCCCAAATCATTCTTCCGTGATCTGGTCTTAGGTAACCATCAAATCCATTTTTATGTAATACTCTCATTATTTCAACGATATCTAATGATCCGCATCCAGAGTAGTGAGCTGACTCTTCAAAGCTCACACCATCATTTAGTAACTTTACATTTCTTACGTGCATGAAGTGAATTCTTCCCATAGCACTGTATTTATCTACTAATTTTGGCATGTTATTGAAGTTAGCACATCCTAATGAACCTGTACATAAAGTAAGTCCATTGTATTTATTGTCAACTAATTTTAAAAATCTATCTAGGTTTTCCTCTTTTGTTATGATTCTTGGTAATCCAAATATTGGCCAAGGTGGATCATCTGGGTGTATAGCCATCTTAATGTCGTTAAGTTCTGCTACTGGAATTATTTGCTCAAGGAAATATTTTAAGTTTTCCCATAATCCCTCTTCTCCTAATGATTTATATTTAGCAAAAAGATCTGCCATCTCTTCTTTTGTATAGCTTGAATCCCATCCTGGTAAAGATAGTTCACTATTTAAAGGATCTAATTTATCCACTTGATCTTTATAGTAAACTAACGCTGTTGATCCATCTTCTAGTTCTTTATCTAATTGAGATCTTGTCCAATCAAATACAGGCATGAAGTTATAGCATATAACTTTTACTCCAGCTTTTGCTAAGTTCTCTATATTTTTCTTATAGTTTTCGATATATACCTCTCTTGTAGGTAATCCTAATTTTATATCTTCGTGTACAGGAACGCTCTCTATTACTTCAAATTTTAGTCCAGCTTTTTCAACTTTTTCCTTAAGAGCTAATATTTTATCCATTTCCCATACTTGTCCTACTGGTACATCATATATAGCAGTAACTATACTATGCATAGTAGGTATTTGTTTGATATACTGTAATTTTACTGGATCTGAATCTCCATACCATCTAAATGATAATTTCATTTATGCCTCCTTAAAATTTATATATTTTTAATTTTTATATTTCTAATTTAAAATAATTTTTAGCATTTAGATAACAAATCTCTTGTATCATAGCCTTTAAAATCTCTTCATCGAATGGAACTTCTCCTTCTTCTACCCAAGTACCTATTAAGTTACACATAATTCTTCTAAAATACTCATGTCTTGTATAAGAGATAAAACTTCTTGAGTCAGTTAACATTCCAATAAATCTTCTTAATAATCCTAGATTAGCTAGAGCTGTCATCTGCTTTATCATTCCATCTTTTTGATCAAGGAACCACCAACCAGAACCAAATTGCATTTTTCCTGGCATCTCTCCACATTGGAAGTTTCCTATCATAGTTCCTAAAACTTCATTATCTTTAGGATTTAAACAGTAAAGAATTGTTTTTGGTAACTCTCCAGTTTTTTCTAGTTCATTTAATAGTGATGATAAAGATCTAGCGTAATTATTATCAGCTATCGAATCCATCCCTATATCTGCTCCTAATTTATTAAACATTCTTGTATTGTTATTTCTTAGAGCTCCCATATGTATCTGCATTCCTAAGTCATACTTTTTATACTCTCTTCCTAGTTCTACAAATAACATTGTCTTATATGCTTCTCTCTCTTCAGAAGTTAATTCTATTCCAGATAAAGCTTTTTGAAATACTCTTTCAATCTCTTCATCGCTAACTATTCTGAAAAACGGATCTTCTAAACTTAAATCTGTTACTAAACAACCTCTTTCTACGAAAAACTTAACTCTCAATTTTAGAGCTTCTACAAAAGTTTTAAAAGAGTTTATCTCCACTCCACTTACTTCTGCTAACTTAGATACATATTCAACATATCCAGCTTTCTCTATCCCCATAGCCTTATCTGGTCTATAAGTAGGTAATACTTTTACTCCAAACTCTTTATCTTGACTTATCTCTAAATGATACTTTAATGAATCTATAGGATCATCTGTTGTACATAGTGCTGTTACATTTGCTCTTTTTATTAAGTTTTTAGTTGTAAATTCTGGAGTTCTTAAAAGTTCATTTGCTTTATTCCAGATAACTTCAGCATTTTTTCTATTTATTACCTCTTCTATTCCAAAGAATCTTTTTAATTCAAGGTGTGACCAGTGATATAGTGGGTTTCCAAAACAATACTCTATTGTTTCAACAAAAGCTAAAAACTTTTCGTAATCACTAGCATCCCCTGTAATATACTTCTCATCTATTCCATTACTTCTCATAGCTCTCCACTTATAGTGGTCTCCATATAGCCATATTTGCGTTAAATTGTCATATCCTTTGTTTTCTGCTATCTCTTTTGGGTTTAAATGGCAATGATAATCAAAGATTGGCATATCTTTTGCAAATTCATGATATAATTTTTTACTCACTTCATTTTTTAGTAAAAAATCTTCATTCATAAAACTTATCATCTTTGACCTCCTCTTATTTTTATACTTGTATACTAGAATAATAAATTATTTATAAAAAAATGTCAATAGTTTTTTCTCTTTTTTTTCTAAAAAAATATTAATAGTATTATTATAGTACAGTGTTCAAAAGTTGTAAAACTAAATAATACTTTACAAAACTCATTAAAAAAATGAGATAGTTTTTAGCTCTATCTCATTTCTTCAATAAAATTATATTTTTTTATAGTTAAAAATTGTTTTAATTATCAATTTATTTACTTTAATTAAACAAAACTAATAATACAGATATTGCAATAAAACTTACTATATTAGATAATGAAATAACATTAGTAGCCATTTCAACATCTCCATCTGTTATTAAAGCATAGCTCAATACATTATTTCCTACCGGTGACATAGCTCCCAATAGAATCAACATTTTTCCCATTTCATCTATTGGTAAAACCTTTCCTAAAATAGTTCCTATAAAAAGAACCCCTAACATCTTAACTAAAATAACGATAACACTCAATTTTAATTTTGAAAATTTAGGTGTAAAATAAGCACCTAATGCTATCATTATGACTGTTCCTGTTATACTAGCTATATTCTGAATCGTTATCTCTACTCCTCTAGGTAATCTTATTCCTGTTATATTCAATAAAGCTCCTATTATCATTGAGATAATCAATGGAGATTTTAATACTGTTTTAATTTTATTTAATAAGCTTCCACTATTAGTTATAAAAATTGAATATACAACAGTTGTAACCATTAGAAGATTTCCAGCATCAAAAAGTGATAATAAATATACATTCTCCTCTCCAAAAAATACAATAAAAAACGGTAAAACAAAGGTCATATTCATAATCAATGTAGAACCTCTAAAAATAACTTTTTCTTTATCACTAATTTTCAATTTATTAGCAATTATTAAAGTTAAAAAGTACATAAATATATGAATACATATAGCTGAAATTGGATAGTAAATTAAGGTTTCACTAAATTTCATACTACTCATAGAGGTTATTATTACCGCTGGTGACATAAGATAAAATACCAACCTTATCAACACACCAGCTTCCTCTTTTTTTAACACTCCAAATTTTTTTAAACTATATCCTATTAAAAAATATAGAATTATAGGCATCAGTTTTGTTGTAAATATTTCTAACACAATTTTCCTCCTTTTTTCTCTAATTCATTTAGATTATAACTAATTTTTTTACAATTTTCAAAGATATAACTCTTTATATTTTTTCATATATGAAATTTTATTTTTTATTGAAAATTATAAAAACTTTGTATTTTAAGATTTTTAATCTCTATAACTCCAAAATAGTTTCATATACAGAACTTTTAACGCTATACTTATGTTGTTTTTCTCATTTATTTATTATATAGTTATATTGTAAGAACAAGTTAAGTTTAGGAGGAAATAACATGTTAAAAAAAGGGAAAATTTTAGAAAGACTTGCTGATATAGGAATAGTAGCAGTTGTAAGAGGAGAGAGTGTAGCAGAGGGAGTAAGAATCTCTAAAGCTTGTGCTAAAGGTGGAATTCCAGCTATAGAGGTTACTTATACAGTACCTGGAGCAACTGAAGTAATAAAAGCTCTTAAAGAGCAAGATACAAATAATGAAATGGTAATAGGAGCTGGAACAGTATTAGATGCAGCTACTGCAAGAATAGCTATTTTAGCTGGTGCAGAGTTTATTGTTTCACCTGCATTTGATAAGGAAACAGCTAAATTATGTAACCTTTACCAAGTACCATATATGCCTGGATGTATGACTATAACTGAAATGACAACAGCTATGCAATATGGAGCTGACATCATAAAATTATTCCCTGGAAGTGCTTTTGGACCATCATTTGTAAAAGCTGTAAAAGCTCCATTACCTCAAGCTAACATTATGCCTACTGGTGGAGTAAGCTTAGAAAATATGGAAGAATGGTTCAAAAATGGAGTAATCGCTGTTGGAGCTGGAGGAAAATTAGCTTCTGGAACTGATGAAGAGATAATAGCAACTGCTCAAGCTTTCAGAAAAAAATTATTAGAAATTAGAAGTAAATAGTATTTTGGAGGGAGATTTAATGAATAAAATATTTAACTACCCAGATAAAGAGTTTGGATTAATCTGTTGTGGAGAGATGATAATGAGATTGTCTCCTCTTAATAATGAGATGCTTATCCAAGGAAACCTACTTACTAAACAGATGGGAGGAGCAGAGTTTAATGTAGCTAGCTCTGTATCTACTCTTGGAGAAAAAACAGCTATGTTAACTACTCTACCTAATAACGAATTAGGTAAATTTGCTAGAAAATCTATGACTCTAAATGGAGTAGCTGATGATTTCCTAATATTTGATGATAGTAAATACAAACGTATGCCAATATACTATTATGAGTATGGTTCTTCACCTAGAAAACCAAATGTAACTTATGATAGATTAAACTCTTCATTCCAAAGAATGACAGTTAATGATGTTAATCCTGAAGTGTATGGAAAAACAAAAATTTTCCATACAAGTGGAATATCTTTAGGACTTTGTGAAACTTCAATGCAACTTACAAAGGATTTAATAGCTAACTTTAAAAAAGGAGGGGCTCTAGTTTCTTTTGATGTTAACTTCAGAAGAAATTTATGGTCTGAACCTGAAGCTAAAGTTGAAATAGAAAAAATTCTTCCAGATGTAGATATACTATTTGCTTCTGAAGAAACTTTCAGAAAAATGTTTGAAAAAACTGGAGATTTAAAAGAGATAATAAGAGCTTTTGCAAAAGAGTATGACTTAGCTTTCATAGCTTCTACTCAAAGAGTTGTAAATTCTCCAAAATCTCATAATTTCTCATCATTAGTATACGATAGAAAAGCTGATACTTTCTATTCTGAAAAAGCTTATGAAAATATTGAAATAGTTGACAGAATTGGAAGTGGAGATGCTTATGTAGCTGGAGTATTATTCGGATTACTACACTTCAACGAACCTGAAAAAGCTATGAAATATGGAAATGCAAACTCTGTATTAAAAAATACTATTGTTGGAGATATCTCTTGTGCTGATGCCTCTCTTGTAGAAAGTATCATTGCTGACCATGATAATGGAAGCACATCTGAGATGAATAGATAAGCCACCTAAACTTAAATTATTATATATGACAAAAGAACCGCCATCCTCCCAGATGGCAGTTTTTTTTATTTTAGAACAAATTATATTTTTTTAATTGTAAATTTCTATTATTTTTTATATAATATAGATAACATGCTATGGAGGTGAAAATTTTGAAAAAAGAACTTTCAAAGATAAAGTTATTTCAAAATCTTGACAAAGAAACAATAAAGGAATTAGCTTCAATTGCTAAGATAAAAGAGTATAAAAAGGGAGAATTACTTTACTCTGATAAAGAGAAAATTCATACTATATATTTTGTTTTAGAAGGAGTGGCTTCTCTTTATAAACCAAATCCTGATAATACTAAGAAGGTTGTTTTCCTATTTGGTAGTGGAGTAGTTTTAAACGAGGTTATCATATATGAAAATACTACTCTACTTAGTTGTGAATTCCTTGCTCCAACAAAACTTCTTGAAATAGATAGAGAGGATTTTGTAAAAGTATTAGAAAAAAGCTATCCTTTAGCTAAGGGAGTTATTGAATCATTAATATATAAAAATAGAGTTATGTCTCATCAAATAAAGAATACATCAAACTCTATCACTGTGGATAAACAAATTGCTTTGAAACTTCATAAGCTAGCTCAAGATTTTGGTGTAATTACAGATAAAGGAATTGAAATTAATTTTGATCTTTCTATAACATATCTAAGTGAAGTTTTAGGAGCTAAAAGAGAAACTGTTTCTAGACAGGTTAAAGTTCTTTCAGAATTAGGATTAATTACTGTTGTTAGAAAAAGATTCACTATACATGATCCTAATAAGCTTCTTAACTACTTTAATGAAAAATAGAAAAAACTCAGATATTTTTACTCTAATTTTTAGAGGTTATTTAATATCTGAGTTTTTTTTATAAGAATATATTTAATATTGGAGCTAATATTATTGTAAGTATTCCAGCTATTACTATAGAAAGTGCACTCATAGCCCCTTCTACTTTTCCCATCTCAATAGCTCTACTTGTCCCCACGGCATGACTAGATATTCCAAGTCCTAATCCTCTAGCTATTGGATTTCTTATTTTAAAAATTGAATATATAAAAGGAGCTGTCACATTTCCTGTTATTCCTGTAATAACTATTGCAAAAACTGTAAGTGATGGAATTCCACCTAACATCTTTGAAAGCTCTATTCCAATTGGTGTAGTTATTGATTTAGGCATAAAAGATACCAATATTTGATGATCTATTCCTAAAACTTTTCCAAGTATTATAACTGAAAGTATAGCCACTACAGCCCCTACTATCCCCCCACCTAATATTGGGATAAAATGTTTTTTCAATAAATCTACCTGTTGAAAAAGTGGTATAGCTAGTACAACTGTAGCAGGAGCCAAAAAGAAAACTATTAGATTTCCTCCTAACATATAATCCCCAACTGATATATGAAAAAAATGTAAAAACCCCATAACAATTACTGTTGCTATCAATAGAGGATTAAGTATTGCCAACTTAGTTTTACCAAATATAAATTTTCCTATTTCAAAAGCTACAAGGCTTATTATTACTCCAAAAAGTGGATTATTTGTTATTCCTTCCATTATTTTCTCTCTCCTCTTTCAATAAGATACTGTACAGTCCAAGCTGTAACCACCATAGTTAATAGTGTTGAAAAAATTACTAAAAATAAGATTTTAAATATTCCTGTTTTCAATAAATATAAGCTCTCTATCAGATTCACTGAAGGAGGTAGAAAAAATATTGTCATATTTAAAAGTAAAAAGTTCCCAGCATTCTCTATATGAGAAAGTTTTAAAATCTTAAAATATAGTAACGCAAACAGTAATAACATCCCTGTAATAGTTCCAGGAATAGGTAGATGCAAAATCTCTGTTAGAATTACTCCTATGTAGTTTATAATAAATATCAGTAAAAATTCTTTAATCATCTTTTCTCCTTACTACAGACCTTTTAAAATTTTTATATTTTAGTAGCTAAGTAGTTACTTATAAGTGATATACAAAAGTTAAAAGGAGAATAATCTATCTATTCATTCCTATATAAAATAGGACATTATAGGTAAATTTTTCTCCTTTTTTTATTCTTTTTTATCTTTTATTTAGTTCTAACAACTAGTCTCTTGGTTTCATTTGTGGGAAGTATAATACGTCTCTAATAGACTCAGAGTTAGTTAATAACATGATAAGTCTATCTATTCCAATTCCCATTCCTCCTGTAGGTGGAAGTCCATATTCTAGTGCTTCTACGAAGTCATCATCTATTACTGGAGTAGCTTCGTCGTTTCCTCTTTCTGCCTCTTCAACTTGAGCTTCAAATCTTCCTCTTTGGTCAGCTGGATCTTGTAACTCAGAGAAAGCATTTGCATATTCTCTAGCGTCTATGAATAACTCAAATCTATCTGTAAATCTTGGATCTTCTTCATTTCTCTTAGCAAGTGGAGATATCTCTACAGGGTGTCCATAAACGAATGTAGGTTGAACTATAGTTGCTTCACATTTCTCTTCGAAGAATTGGTTGATAATGTGTCCAACTGTATTCATGTGATCAGGTACTTCTACATGATGCTCTTTTGCTAAAGCTTTTGCTTCTTCAAAAGTGATATCCTTATTCCAGAAGTCTACTCCTGTAACTTCTTTTACTAAGTCAACCATATGAACTCTTTTAAAGTTCTCTAATACTATCTCTTTTCCATTGTAAGTGATAGTTGAAGTTCCTAATATCTCCTTAGCTAGAGTACTGATTATCTCCTCTGCTAAATCCATCATATCTTTATAATCAGCATATGATTGGTATAATTCCATCATTGTAAACTCAGGGTTGTGTCTTGTACTCATTCCCTCGTTTCTGAAGTTTCTTCCTAATTCATATACTCTTTCCATTCCTCCAACGATTAATCTTTTTAGGTATAATTCTGGAGCAATTCTCATATATAGATCTATATCAAGAGTATTGTGGTGAGTGATGAATGGTCTTGCAGCAGCTCCTCCTAAGATTGGGTGCATTAATGGAGTTTCTACCTCTAAGAATCCTTTTCCATCTAATATTCTTCTAATTCCTGATATAATTTTTGTTCTTTTTACAAATGTATCTCTTACATCTTTATTCATTATAAGGTCTACATATCTTTTTCTATATCTTGTTTCGATATCTGTAAGTCCGTGGAACTTTTCAGGTAACGATCTTATATTTTTACAAAGTAGAGTTACTACTGAAGCTCTTATAGTTAGCTCTCCTGTTGAAGTAAGGAAAAGTTTTCCCTCTACTCCTATGATATCTCCTACTCCGATTTTTTTAACAAGAGCGTAGTTTTCCTCTCCTAACTCATCTTGTCTTAGGTAAACTTGAACTCTTCCACTGATATCCTCAATGTGAACGAAAGCAGTTTTTCCTTTTCCTCTGTATGCCATTATTCTTCCAGCAGTTTTAAATGTTAATTCCTCTTCTGGAGTATGAGTTAAAATGTCTCCTATCATGTTCTTCTTATCGAACTTCTCTCCAAATGGTTTTATTCCCATCTCTTTTAGCTCTTCTACTCTTTTCCATTTTTCCATAACAAGAGCATCATTAGCTATCCTATCAAAATATCTCTCCATAGGTTTTCTCTTCTCCTTCTATATTTATTTTATATTTTTAATTTTGTGGATATTGTTGCATCTGCTGTAATAGATATAAACTACTCTTTACACTCCAAGGTGAGTTCTTGTAGTTCTGTCTTACATAAGTTAGATAATTTACAGCTTGCTCACTATCTCCAAGCTTATCGTATGTCATTCCTATATTATAATATATTTCTGCTTTTTTTTCATCATTTTTTTCTAAATTTAGAGAATTTTTATAATCTTTTACAGCTTCTGAATAATTCTCTGTTCTAAAATGGCTCTGTCCTAGATAAAAGTATATGTCTTTTTTCTCTATATAATTTTTATCTATCTCTAAAGCCTTTTCAAAATATATTACAGCCTCTACATAGTTTTCCTTCTCAAAGTTTTTCTTTCCCTCTTCAAAGAAAGTCAAATATTGAGTATAATTTTTAGCCTCTAGGTTTTCTGTAGCTGGTAGGTTACCTATAAGTTGACCATTAGTTGTAGGTAAAGCTGGTAGTAGCTCCCCTACATTTCCCATAGTTCCCTTATTTAGATATTCAGCTCCCTTTAAAGCATTTCCATTTTTCACATACCAGTTTCCGATGTAATTTCCCAAATTCTCATCTGGAGTTGAGTTTACACTATAAACTTTCTCTAAAAATATTATCTCATCTTGAGTAGGATTATCCTTAGTTATTATAAGATTTGCTATCTCTTGATTTAAGTTTTGTGATGAACTATCAAACTCAAGTAGTGATGAGCTCAATTCAAAGTTTTTATCCTGTACCTTTTTCAAAGAGTTTACTATATTAAGCTTGTCATATTCATCTAGCTTTGTATATTTTTGTAAGAAATCTATCTCTTCTTTTATTATCTTAGTATTTCCATCTTTTCCAGCTAAATCTATTAACATAAAAGATATCTCTTTATCTCTAAAACTATTTGGAAAAGCTATTCTATGAACAGCTACACTGTTAGATAACCCCTTTAAATTATTACTTTGATAGTTTTGGGCTATTACCTCATAGTTGTTTTGCTCTGTAAATTCATATTTTAACTTATTTATAATTGTTATCTTTCTACTAAAAGAACCAGCAGAATATATCATTATCTCATAGTTACCTTGATAGATACTTCTAAAGTATAATTTTCCATCTTTTATCTCTAATTCATAAGATGTTCCCAATGGAGAAAAAAACATATTATAACTGTCCTCTCCTATCCCCAATGGTAGAGATACATAATCACCAACATATACCTCATAATTATCTCTATATGTGGTGTTATACTCCTTTACATAACCTCTTTTTAAGCTATTTGAAATATCAGAAAGAATACCCTCTGTGGCTGAAGTATTTAAAATAATTTTTTCAGTCTTAAGCTCTCCACCTATATTCCAATTTTTTTCTGTGCTACTATCTGTTTTAGCTGTTTCATTTTTTAGATTCTCTAAACTTGTACAGCTCGCTAATAACAGTGCTAAGCACAAGTACACAACTTTTTTCATATCTCCTCCACTAATATTCCTTTATGGCTATAGTTATTCTATTTAGCTCCTCATTCCCCTCATAAATCTTATAAGAAAACTCTATGATTCCATTTTCACTATCTCTTTGGATACTCTCCCCTTCAATATGAAAAAGTTTCTTCATCTCCTTTGTAACATATACAAACTCAGTCTTCCTATCTAGGTCTACATCTACTATTGCAGATACTTCACCTTTTCTTGAGATTATAACTCTTCTATCTGAAACAGTTACTTCACATCTTCCTAATTTACTCTCATATTCATAGATAACTTGTGACTCTTCCACTCTTAAAGTTCCTTTAACAACTTCAAAACTCTTTTCTCCATAGCTATCTGTATTCTTAATTATAAATTTTTTCATTAATAGTAATCCTCTTCATCATCTTCATAGTAATCTTCATTGTCATATCTATCGTTATAATCCTCATCTTCTCTATCGTAGTACTCATCATCTTCGTAATCTCCGATATCATCTCCACTCATATACTCATCTTGCCAATACTCGATTACTTCCATAGCCTCTGAATCTTCTAATGGATAGATCTCCTCTTCATCTTCATCATATACAAAAACATGTAGCTCTCCATCTAAGTCCTCAGCTATTATATACTCCTTATCTCTCATAGTTATATTTTCAACTACGCTTAACTCAAACTCCTCGTCATCTATATCGTGATAAAAAGTTTCTCCTTGTAAATACATATAAATTCCTCCTTGATATTTAAACGACTTAAGGTTTTCCACCTCAAATCTAAATTTTAACTAATTTTATTTATGATATTTTCCATTGTTTATTATACTGAACCATCTGTATATCTGTTCAGTAAGTATCAATCTCATAAGTTGATGTGGAAATGTCATCTTTGAAAAACTAAGTCTCATCTGACTATTCTCTCTTACTCTTTGAGATACACCATATGAACCACCTATCACAAAGTTTATTGTACTGACTCCATTCACAGTCAATCTCTCTATCTCAGTAGCCATCTCCTCTGATGAGTAGTTTTTTCCTTGTATATCTAATAGTATATTATATCCACCTAATTTTTCAAGTGTTTTCAAGATATCCTCAGACTCTTTCTCAATAGAAACATTTCTATTACTATCATTTCCATCTTCTTTTAACTCTACTATCTTCATTTTAGCAAAAGATTGCATTCTTTTCAAGAACTCATTTATTCCCTCTAAGATATACTTATCCTTTACCTTCCCTATACACACAACATTTATATTCAAAATTTTCTCCTACTTTCTTTTAAAAAGTTTTTCCAAATCATCTCTACTTATCTTAACTATGATTGGTCTACCGTGTGGACATGTATACTCTCCTATCTCATGTAGCTCTCCTACTATCTTCTCCATCTCCTCATGTGTCAACCTCTCATTTGCCTTGATAGCCCCCTTGCAAGACATAGATATCAATATACTCTCTCTTATATCTACATTTCTATTCTCTTTAATATTCTTTAAAATATTTCTGAATATATTTTCAATACTATCTCTAAAATCTATCATAGGAACAGCTCTTATTAATATCTCATTATCAGAAAATCTATCCACTTCAAAACCTGCCTTAGAAAAATTCTCCTCCTCTTCAAATATTAACTCCCTTTCCCTTGGGTCTACCATCACTCTTATTGGAACTAGAAGTTGTTGCATACTTACCTCTGTTCCATAATATTGAGATTTTAATTTTTCATAGAGTATTCTTTCGTGAACTATATGCTGATCATATATTTCAAATATTCCATCTCTCTCTACTAGAATAAATGTTCCAAACACCTGTCCAATAACTCTAAACTCTATTTTCTTTCTCTCTTCAACTCTTTGAGTCTTAACTACTTCAACACTAGCCTTCTCTTTCTTTTCCTCTTGAGGCTCCTCTACTTTAAAATTACTCTCTTCCTCTTTTATCTCTTGAATAGGATACTCATCTATTATATCATCTGTTTCAGTATAGTTAGATGAAGGTATCTCCTCTTCATTCTCTAACTCCTCATCTTCATAGATGATACTTTCAACTTTACTCTCCTTTTTCTCCTCTTTTTCTACTAACATCTCTTCAAATCTTTGAGGTTCAGATTTCATCGGAGTAAATTTTTCAAATTCTGAAAAATCTAAAAATTTACTCTCCTCTTTTTCTATTCTCTCTTGAAGTGTTGGAGATACAAAATCATCATCTCTAGCAAAGGTTTCCTCTATCTCCTTTAGGACATAGTTGTATATCCCCTCTTCATCAGCAAATTTTACAATCTTTTTAGATGGGTGTACATTCACATCTACATCTTTTGGATTAACATCTAAAAATATGATAGCAAATGGATATTTTCCCTTCATAAGCTTTGTATAATATCCATCTATTACTGCATTCTCTACAATTTTAGATTTTACCATTCTATTATTTATAAAGATAAATATCGAATCCTTTGTACTTCTATATATAGCTCCATTTCCTAGATATCCCAATTTAAACTTTTTCATATTCTTTAGAATGTTTTTACCAAATATCTCTACAATGGTATTGTCTATTCCATTTCCACTAGTTTTTATACTTACCTTTCCATCTAATATTAGCATTATAGCTACATCTGGATTAGATAGAGCCTCCTGTATTATTATATCCTTTATATTAATATATTCAGTTGTTGGTTTTCTTAAAAATTTTAATCTAGCTGGAGTATTAAAAAATAGTTCTTTTATCTCAATGGTTGTTCCTCTATTTCTTTGAACATCTTTTAAGCTTGTAACCTTTCCACCTAAAACTGTAATCTGAGAGCCTACCTCATCCTCTTCACTCCTAGACGATAGTGTCATCTTAGAAACTGCACTTATTGAAGAGAGAGCCTCTCCTCTAAATCCATAGGTATATAGATTGTATAAATCATCCTTTTTAGAAATTTTACTTGTAGCATGTCTTTCAATAGAAAGCAATAGATCCTCTTGAGACATTCCTACTCCATCATCTATTATAGCTACATCTCTTCCACCATTTTTTACCTCTACTCTTATGCTTTTACTCTCTGCATCTAATGAGTTCTCCAATAACTCCTTTATCATACTTGCTGGATTTTCTACAACCTCTCCAGCAGCAATAATATTTGATACAGATTCATCCAATATTCTTATTCTTCCCAAAATCTCACCTCCTTAAAAAATTTTATTGTTCCCCTTAATTATCTAATAATTTACAGAGAATTTCAAGATATTTTTTATAAAATTAATTGCTATTTTCTTATTATTTTGAGATAATTATATGTAGATGCTAAATTATGAGGTGCTTATTTATGAAAAAAATTATATCTATTTTTATATTTTTTATATATTTCAATCTTGGTTTTTCCTATAAAAATCAAGACTATACTCTTTTCCTAGATGGGAAAAAAGCCTATTACAGTAAAAATTATTCACTGGCTCAACTTAACTTTGAAACACTGATGAAGACTTTTCCTTTGTCATTAATTTTATCAAATAACTATGCCTATTTCTATATCGGTATGAATTACTACCATTTAGAAAATTATGAAAAGGCTGCTTACTATTTAGAAAAAGCTGTATATATCTCAACTAACCTATTAACAGATAATAGTCAAACTGAAAATTTACACCTTTTTGCAGAAAGAGATTTTGCTCTTGGAGATTCCCTTATGAAAATTGGTGAAACTCAAAAAGCTATAACTTACCTAAACAGAGTAGGCTCTAATACTTACTATCCTTTCATATCTTACTATGAAAAAAAAGCTTTGGAGATATTGAAGGAGTATTCACCCATTTACGAGAAAAAATTACAATTAAAATTTGAATATAACTTTTCTGTAATGGATGATTTCTCTGTTCCAGAATTATTAAAAATCGGTAAATTCTTCTCTTCAAAGAAAGATTATGAAAAAGCTGTAGAGTTCTATACACTTCTATTAAGTAAGAATAATCTTTCTCAAAAGGAAAAGGCTGAGATATATACTGACTATTTTGAGCTTTTAATGACAAATAAAGAGTATGATGAGATTTTAAAGCTTACTAAAAATTACAACAACGAGTTTTCAGATATATTCAAATACTATAGAGGGATCACTTTCTACAAGAAGAGAGATTTTTCCAGAGCACTTTATCTTTTTAACTCTATTGGAAAAGGAGATTTTTACTCTAAAGCTAACTACTATTCAGCTGGTATATATTTTACTCTGAATGACTATAACAATGTTATTGCTAATTTAAAAAATGTAAAGGATAAGAATATTATTACTGATTCTATGGCTGCTTTCTCATATCTTTACCTAAACGATGAGAAAAACTCACAAAAAGCTATCACTAAGTTAGCTCAAAAATATCCAGATACCTATATAGGTCTTTATTTCAAAAGATCATTAGAGAAGGAGAATCTTCCTCTTACACAATTTAGCTCATTAGAGGATTTAATAAACTTCTCTAACACTATTTTAAGTACTCAACTACCTCTACCTCAAGATTTTATCCCAAAGGCTGATATTTTAGAGTTAGATCAACTTTCTCAAATAGCTGAACTTGAAGATAGAGAGATATTAAAAGTTGCTTTTCAAAAAAGTAGCTTTGCTAAAAAGAGAAATCCAGAGGGTACTTTAGCTACAACTTTAATATTAGAGAGTGGGAATTTCTATGAATTAGCATTTAAAAACTCACTTTTGTCTCTAAAGGATTTTGCTGATTACAAGGAGTTATTTAGATATAACTTCCCCCTTTACTATCAAGATATAATTAGAGAGTGCTCAAAAAAATATGATGTTCCACAGGAATTAATATATACTATCATACATACTATTACTGGATTTAATCCATTCTATATTTCTGATGATTCAAAATTTGGTATTATGAATATTCCGTATACAGATGATAACTCTCTAAGATTCTTTGAGCTTTTTGATGTGAATACAAATATTGAAGAGGGAACTAAGATATTAAAAAATCTTCTAACAAAGTATAATGGGAATAAGATAAAAACACTGATAGCTTATGTATATGGGGAGGAGTACCTTGACCTGATATTTTTCGGTTATACTAATGATATTAATTTTGCCTCTATTACTATTCCAGAGGAAAGATTTTTCTTACAAAATATGTTTATGACATATATTTTCTATTCAAGAATCTATAATTTTTAAGGAGGTATAATGAGAAACACAAGATGGATATATAGAGAGAATCAAATCTCTCACAATATTGAACCTAATATAGATAGAGATATTCTCAATCTTCTATACAATAGAAATATAAAGGACTCTGAAGAGATTCACAATTTTTTAAATACATCTCTAGATAATATACACTCCCCTCTACTTCTTAAGGATGTGGATAGGGCTGTTGAAAGAGTACTAAAAGCTAAAGAAAATGGTGAGGATATCTGGATATATGGAGATTATGATGTAGATGGTATCACCTCTACCTCTTTATGTTATCTGGCTCTATCTGAACTTGATATCTCTCCTAAATACTATATCCCATTGAGAGATGAGGGGTATGGATTAAATAAGGAGGCTATGGACTATATAAAGTCTCAAGGTGGAAAGGTAATTATCACTGTTGACTGTGGAATATCTGCTCATCCAGAGATAGAGTATGCTAATTCATTAGGACTGGATATAATTGTTACTGACCACCATGAAATCAACAATGGAAATCCTCCAGCCTATGCTGTAATAAATCCTAAAAGAGAGGATAATGAGTTTCCATATAAATATCTTGCTGGTGTAGGTACTGCCTTTATGCTTATCTATGCCCTATTTGATAAACTTGGTAAAAAAGAGGACCTATATAAATACCTTGATATTGTAGCAATAGGTACTGTTGCTGATATAGTTCCACTTTTAGAAGAGAATAGAATATTCACTAAATTTGGAATGGAGCAACTTAATAGAAGTCATTGGCTTGGAATAAGTATGCTTATAAGAAAAATATTTGAGGACTATCAAACTAGAAAATTCTCTACCTATGATATTGGATTTATTATAGCTCCAATCTTCAATGCCGCTGGAAGATTAGAGGATGCTAAGAGAGCTGTGGAACTCTTTATAGAAAAAGACCATAGAATATGTACAGAGATAATAAATGAACTGTTAAATAACAATAGTGAAAGAAAAGAGATACAGGAAACTATCCTAGAAAGAGCTATCTTTAAGATAGAAAATGAAAAACTCTTTGAAAATAGTGTTCTAGTAGTGGCAGAAGAGGGCTTCCATCATGGAGTAATAGGAATAGTTGCTTCTAAGATACTGGATAGATACTACAAACCTACTATAATCATGGAGATAAAACCAGAGGAAGGGATAGCCACTGCTTCATGTAGAAGTATTGAGGGATTCAATATGATAGAGGCTCTCAACTCTATGAAGGAACTTTTTGTAAAATATGGTGGACATGCTGGGGCAGCTGGATTTTCTATCAAGATTGAGAATATAGATGAGTTCTCTAGAAGAATTAATGAGTATGCTAAGAAAAATATTCCTGAATCTTCTTTGATAAAACCTGTTAAGTTGGATATCACTATTCCAGCCTATAAAATCTCTTATGATTTTATAGATAAGATATCTCTTTTAGAGCCTTTTGGTTTTGGAAACCCTTCTCCTCTTTTTGCTCTAAATAACTGTGAGATATCTGGGCTTCGTCCTATTGGAAAAGAGAAGACTCACACTATGTTCAATGTAAAAAAAGATAATCTTGAGATAAAAAACTGCGTTTGGTTTAATAGTGATGATGTATTTAGTGAAGTTGCTTCTATTACACATGCTGATATAGCTTTCAAACTAAAACTTGAAACCTATAAGGATAGATACCAATATAAGATGTATGTTGAGGATATGCAACTCCCTAGTCACAAAGAAAATCTATATGAGAGATATTACTCTCTATATAATACAGTTTTTCCTATTGAAACTGTAATCTATACTAGAAAAAATTTAGAAAACTCTGAATTGAAACTTATTTACCATGATTATGAGGTAGATGTTACTCTTAATAGAAACTATCTAACTACACTGGATAATCAAACCTCTTATCTTCTATTGGAATTAAGAAAAAACTATGGTTATAACTTCAAAGTTAGTATAAAGGATATTATACTAAAAGATGAAAACTATAATGTACATATTGTAATTGATAGAGATTATGAGTTTGTATCATACTCTTTAAAACAGGGAGAACTATTTAGAGATATAAAGAATTTCCTACTTGGTGATTTTAACTATAACTCTATACAAAAAACTGTTCTTGCCTCTGTTTTTAAAGAGAAAAAAAATACCCTTGCTATTGTAGAAAAGGGAAGAGGATTAAATACTATTATCCAAACTATTGGACTATACTATAAAAGTATGGGAGAAAAGGTGCTTCTTGTTACTGACACTGTTCCTTCTAAGAGAACTTTAAGCTGTGTAGATGTAGCTGATGAATTCCAAGAGGGATACTCTTACTACATAGTTGATAAGAAAATGGATTTTTCACCTTTTTCAGATAAAAATTCACTTGTTTTCTCAAATGAAAATATTGAAATAGAGGGATTTAATAAGATAGTTGATAACTATACTCTACCTGAAAATATAGTTTTTGTAGATGAAGAGTTACTAACTAAAAGAGATCTCTTTTCTAATATACTCCCAATCAGTATGAGAAAAGAGATTTTAGCTTCACTTGATAAGTACTCTGTGCTTTATTGTAATAGGGATATATTACTATATTTATAAAATTTTATAGAAATTTATTGACAAACACACTTTTTTATTATATCATAATTGAAACAATAAATATCCATCAAGAGAAACTGAGGGACTGGCCCTATGACGTTTCAGCAACCTACTTTTAGTGTGGTGCTAATTCCATGTAGATGGTTTAAGATCAATAGTCTATGACCTTTATCTCTAAAATTCTTGATGTGAATTTTAGAGATTTTTTTTATGGATATTTTTGTAATAAAAAACTTTTTAGGAGATGATTTTATTATGACAAATTTATCAAAAAAACTATGTACAACACTTTTAGCTTTTTCTATACTAGGAAGTTATTCCTTTGCTAAATCACTTAAAGTTGGGGCTTCAGCTGTTCCACATGCAGAGATTTTACAAGCTGTTAAACCTCAACTAAAGGAAAAGGGTGTAAACTTGGAGATTATTGAATTTAATGAGTATGTTACTCCTAACTTAGCTCTAGCTAGTGGAGATTTAGATGCAAACTTTTTCCAACATGCACCTTATCTTGAAAAATTCAGAACAGAAAGAAATCTAAAAATCTCTCAAATTGGTGAAGGAGTTTTTATCTCTCCGATAGCTGCTTTCTCTGACAAATATAAATCTTTAGATGAGGTAAAAAAAGGTGGAGTAGTTGCTATACCTAGTGATCCTACAAACGGTGGAAGAGCTTTATTACTTCTTCATCACAAGGGAATTATTACATTAAAAGACCCTACTGACCTTAGTGCTACTGAATTTGATATTATAAAAAATCCAAAAAAATTAAAATTTAAATCTATTGAAGCTCCACAATTACCACGTGTAATAAAAGATGTTGATGTGGCTGTTATAAATTGTAACTATGCTCTTCAAGCAAACTTAGACCCTACAAAAGACTCTATAGCTATTGAAGGTCCTGAATCTCCTTATGCTAATATAGTGGCTGTTAGAGATGAAAACATTAATGATCCTGATGTAAAACTTTTAGTTGATGAGCTTAGAACAGAGAATATTAAAAACTTTATTAACGAGACATATAAAGGATCTGTAATTGCAGCTTTTTAGTTATATAAAAAGAGGCGTGGAAAAACTAAGATATAATTAGTTTCCAATTGCCTCTTTTTTTATAATAGTTAAAAATTCATCTTTAAAGATTTTCATTATCTCCATATTAGGAATTCTTACTCGATATCTTCCATCATTTAATTTGTTTTTTATTGTTAAATATCCTAAATATACCATAAGTTCCCATACTTCACTAGCACTTAAATTACTTCCAAATCTTACGTTATCAGTTATTCTTACTGCTACATCTTCTTGATTAAAAATCTTTTCAAGGGTTTCTAATCCCTCTTCTCCAGTA
>JAHLFN010000046.1 GCA_018883725.1 Candidatus Fusobacterium pullicola
AAAAATAACAATACTTAAGTATATACTTAAATCATAAGTAATTAATAAGAGTGCTAATCCTTATAATTATCTTAGCCAAAATTTAAAAGATGATAACATAGGTATTCTCCCAAAACACACACTATTTTATCATCTTTGAATGTAAATAACTGGGAACAGTTTATTATAAAAGGATACTAGGGGGTATTTTTATGAAAAAATCAATGTTATTAGTAGGTGCATTTTTAGCAGTTGCTGCTATGGCACAAGCAAAAGAAGTTGTACCAGCTCCAGTTGTAGTTGAGGAAGCTCCAGTACAAATCGTAGAAAAGGAAGTTATTGTCTACAGAGACAAAGAAGAAGGATTTAGACCAAATGGTTACGTAGATCTACAATACAGATACTATGGAGATACAGAAGGAAATGGAACTAACTACTCTTCTACAAATAAAGATGGATGGAATACAAATAATAACTATTCAAGAATTCAATTATTAGGAAATATTAATATGACTGAAAACCAATCTTTAGAATACAGAGTAAGAGCTTATAATTCTTTAGATGAACATGGAGATCAAGGAGATAGTACATATAAAAATAGAACAGAAACAAGATTAAGATATTTCTATGATCATGGAGTATTAGGAGACTCTAAAGTAGATTTAACTTCAAGAATTAACTATAAAAATTATGCAGATTCAGATAATCAAAACGTGGAGTATCAAGCAAGATTTGATTTTGCTGACTATATGTTTAATAACGATGTTGTAAAAACTGATTACTTTATTGTAGCTCCAAAAGTAGGATATACTTGGAATGATGATAATAGTTCAGATTACTCAAATCAAGTAGGAATGGACTTATATACATATCATACATTACCATGGGGATTCTCAACAGAATTTAACTTATACTTTACAGAAAATTTCTATGGACAAGATCAAGCATTTAATAATGGACAAGATATGAAGGATAAAAACTTCACAGTTGATATGGAATTCTATATCTACAATACAACTAACCTTTATACAAATGGAAACTTCTCATTAGATCTTGGATTTGAAGGGGGATATGATCCATATACTTGGTCTCAAGAGAAAAAATTTGGAACTGCTGATGAAGGAAAATTAGGAACAGATGATGCAAGATATTCATTATATGCTTTACCATATTTACAAGCTAACTACGCTGTAACAGAAAATATGACTGTATATGCAGCAGCTGGAGCAGAGTATAGAGATTGGGCTGTAGAAAATGAGCATTCAGCAAAAGATTGGAGATGGCAACCAACAGTTTGGGCTGGATTTGTAACAACTTTCTAATCTAGAATATTATAAAAAATATAGATTTTTAGGAACCTCAATAGATTTTGTTGGGGTTCTTTTTTTATTACTATAAAAAAAAGAAATATTTATTTATAAAATATTAAGAAATACTAGACAACGTAGTTGGAATAAAATATAATAAAGGTATCAATAAAGATTCATAATTTATTCACATTCATCATATATACTTACTCAGTAAATGGATGAATGGGGGGAGGCTAAAATGAAAAAAATATTAATTGTTGATGATGAAGAGCAGATAAGAAATATATTGAGAATGTATTTAGTAAGAGAAGGTTATGAAATAAGTGAAGCAGAGGATGGAGAGAAGGGATTAAGGCTTTTTTATGAAAAACCTTTTGATTTAGTCATATTAGATGTAATGTTACCTAAAAAAGATGGTTGGAGTATCTTAAGAGAGATAAAAAAATATACAGAAACTCCAGTGATAATGTTAACAGCTAGAGATGATAGTGAAGATGAAGTATTTGGTTTTGAAATGGGAGCAGATGATTATATTACTAAACCATTTAATAACAAAGTTTTGCTGGCAAGAGTTAAGTCACTTTTGAGAAAAAGTAACAATAGTGTAGAATCTATAATAGAGATAGGAGATTTAGTAATAAATGATACCTCTCATAGTGTAACTGATTCAAAAAGAGAGATAGAGTTAGCTCCTAAAGAGTATGATTTATTAGTATATCTTGTAAAAAATAATAAAATAGCTTTAAGTAGAGAAAAGCTTTTGAATGAGGTATGGGGCTATGATTTTTTAGGAGATGATAGAACTATAGATACTCATATAAAAAACCTTAGAAAGAAAATAGGAAAAGGAGCTATAAAAACAATAAGGGGAATAGGGTATAAATTAGATTTATAGTGGGGATAATATATGAAGAGAAAAAAGATTTTTTATAAAATATTTCTCTATTTTTGTTTAGCAGCATATTTACCATTAGCATTAATTTATGCTTTTAACTTTTTTTATGTGGATAAGTATATATTTGAAGATAAAAAAAATAGCTTAATAAAGATAGCTGAAAATGTAGATATTGACCATTTAAAGAAAGTAAAAAAAGAGGATATAAAGTATGGTGAAAATAAATTAGATATATATTTGAGATATGTTGATTTAAATGAAAAGAGTGGAAATACAGATTTTTTTAAATTTTTTAATAGAACAGAGATGAAGGTTGACATAAAAAAGCTGAAATTAAACGATTATGATATAAAAACAGTGAAATTATCAGCCTTAAGAAATCATTTCTTTTTAATAAAGAAAATTTCAGATCATGAGATAATAGTAGCCATAGGTGAGATTATTTCCCCTAAAGTAGCCACAGCAATAATTGTTGGTCTCTATAAAAGATATTCTCTTTTAATCATTCCGATGTTGCTAGTAGTATCATATATTATTTCAAAGAAAGTTTCAGACCCTATTGAAATATTAGAAAAAGTTTCAACTCAGATATCTAATTCAGATTTTACAGAAGTCGTAGAGATAAAATCCAAAAATGAATTGGAAAGTTTGGGAAATAATATAAATAAAATGGCTAGAAAATTAAAGCAAAATATAGAAGAATTAAATTTATTGAATGATAAATTAAAAGTGGAGTTAAAAGAAAAAGAGAGAATTTTAGAAACAGAGAAAATGTTTATGAGAGCGATTGGACATGAATTAAAAACACCAGTTGCAATAATAAATGGATATATAGAAGCTCTACAAGATGGAATGATAGATGAAAATGAAAAGAAAAACACATATGATATTATATATAACGAAGCCATGTCTATAAATAAGTTGGTAAAAGATATAAATAGCTGTTTGAAGTATGAATTTAGAGATCTAAAGCCAAGTTTTGAAAAAGTTAATTTAAAAGAGATAATAGAACTTGGTTTAAATAAGTACTCATTGGATATTGAGCAAAAAAAGATAAACTTAAAAGTAGAATTAGATGATTTAGAGATAGTAACAGATATAAAAATATTTAATATTATTTTAAATAATTTAATTACCAATGCTTTAACATATGTAAATGAGGAGAGAGAAGTTGGGATATTATTAAAAGGAAACACTCTAATAATTGAAAATAGTGCAGAGAATATTTCAGATGAGATGATAGAGAAGATATTTAATCCTTTTTATAAAATAGATAGTTCTAGAAGTAGAAAATATGGAGGAACTGGATTAGGGCTCTCTATAGTAAAAAATTTGTTAGAGATTTTAAAGTTAGGATATAGTTTTACTTATGATAAAGAAAGAGGTGTTGTAAAATTTACAATAGATTTTTTGTAAAAAGTATTGACTCTCAAGTCACTTTATAGTTTATAATAATTTAATTAAGGTATTAAAATATGGAGTTGATTAAAATGGAAAAAAGGGAGTTAATTGTTTTTTCTGTGAAAAATCTTATTCTTGAAAAAGGGTATAGTAATATTTCAGTAGAGGATATTACAAAAAATTTAGGAATTGCTAAAGGAAGTTTTTATACATATTTTAAAAGTAAGCATTGTGTGATAGATTATATATTGTTAGAGCAATTAACCAAAATTGAGGAAAAAATAAAATATTTTTTTGAAGAAAATATGAAATTAGAAGATTGTATAAAAAAATTAGTAAGTGCCAGAATTATATTAGAAGATGATGATATGATAAAAAGAAACTTAGTGATAGTAAGCCTTTTTAGAAATTTAGATTCATTAGATAAGGAAACATTGGGCCTTTTAAGAGAAATAGAAGAAAAAAATATAGAGGTAATAAGTCAAGTAATAAAAAAATATAGAGTAGATATAAATGATAAAGAGTTAAGAATATACTCAAAAATGTTAAATGATATGATAAATAGCTATAAAAATTTTAATTTATTTATTTCGGAAAAAACAAGAGCTTTCATAACAACTACAAATGAATTGAGAGAGAAGTATAAAGAGAAGAATTTTCAGATTAATATAGAAATATTGATAGAAAGTATTTTAAAAATTTTAACAGAATCTGTTAACTTGAAATGAAAAAGAGGGAACAGATATGGAAATTGGTAATTAAATAATTTGTCTAAATCAATTTTTCTAAAAAATTGTATCACAAAAAAACATAGTTGTCTATGTCTTTAAAAAAATA
>JAHLFN010000047.1 GCA_018883725.1 Candidatus Fusobacterium pullicola
AATTTATATTTAATTAATTATAGGTCTTTTATAAAACTTTACTATTTATACACTTTGTGATACACTTAACTTATAATATAAGTTATTAAAGGAGGAAGATACTATGATTTATTTTGATAATGCTGCTACAACTTTACATAAACCTCAAGAAGTTATTGATGCTGTAATAAAAGCTATGACATCTATGGGAAATGCTGGAAGAGGAAATACCTCTGCTTCTATGGAGGCTAGTCATATCATTTTTGATACCAGAGAGAACCTTGCTAAACTTTTTAATATTAAAGATTCAAGTAGAATAGCTTTTACTTGTAATTCAACTGAAGCTTTAAATATTGCCATAAAGGGAAGCTTAACTACTGGTGACCATGTAATTACAACAATGTTAGAACATAATTCTGTTCTTCGTCCTCTGTATGAAATGGAGAATAAAGGAGTAGAGCTCTCTATAATACAGGCAGACAAACTAGGGAATATTTCTTATGATGAGATAAAGTCTCTTATAAAAAATAATACTAAAAGCATAGTGTGTACACATGGTTCTAATCTTACAGGGAATTTAGTGGATATAGAAAAAATTGGAAAAATATGTAAAGAACATAATCTTTTATTTATAGTAGATGCCTCTCAAACTGCAGGGGTATTTCCTATTGATGTGGAAAAAATGAATATTGATATATTATGTTTTACAGGACATAAGAGCCTTCTTGGTCCTCAAGGTACTGGTGGAATATTTGTAAAAGAGGGTATTAATGTTACTCCGTTAAAATCTGGAGGTACTGGAATACTTACCTATAGTAAAACCCAGCCTTTAATCATGCCTACACATCTGGAAGCTGGTACTCTAAATGGACACGGGATTGCTGGATTAAATGCCGGAATTGAATTTATAAATAAAATAGGTATGAAAAAAATTAGAGAGAAAGAAGAAAATTTGATGTGGAGATTTTATAATAAAGCAAAAGAACTTCCTCATATAAAAATTTATGGTGATTTCTCTAAAAAAGAGAGATGCCCTATTGTAACTCTCAATATTGATAATTACGATTCTGGTGATATTGCTGAAGAGTTACTTAATTATGGAGTAGCTACTAGAGCTGGAGGACACTGTGCTCCCCTTATGCATGAAGCTCTAGGAACTATAGAGCAAGGAGCAGTAAGATTTAGCTTTGGATATTTTAACACTGAAGAGGAAGTTGATGAAGTTATTAAAATTATAAAAAATATTATTTTAAATATTTAATATAGAGGAGAGTTTTTTATTTAAAAAGTATTAATTAAAACTTTTTAAAAATAAAGCTCTCTTTTTTAATCAGTTTTTTCTATTCTTTAATTTTTAATAATATCCTTCTTAAATAAATTTTATAACTATTTTATAATTTCTCTCGTCTAATATTAATGTTAATAAAAATATATTAAATTTTTTATACAAGGAGGCAACTATGGAAAACTTAAAAGAAAAAATTGAGATTGAAAGAGGAAATATCTTTAGATTAGAAAGAGAGATTCAGAAAAAAATTATAGGACAAGATGATATGATAAGAAAAATTTTAATAGGTATATTAACTGGTAATCATATCTTACTTGAAGGTTTACCTGGGCTTGCAAAATCTTTAACTGTAAATACTTTAGCACAAACTCTTGGATTAAAATTTTCAAGAATACAATTTACTCCAGATTTACTTCCTAGTGATATCATTGGAACTGAGATATATAATGAAAAAACCGGTGAATTCTATACTAAAAAAGGTCCAATATTTGCCAATATTATCTTAGCAGATGAGATTAATAGAGCTCCTGCTAAAGTTCAATCAGCTCTTTTAGAAGCTATGCAAGAAAAACAGATTACCATTGCTAATGAAACTTTTAAACTAGATAAGCCTTTTATTGTTCTAGCTACTCAAAACCCTATAGAACAAGATGGTACTTATCCACTTCCAGAAGCACAACAGGATAGATTTCTTATGAAAGTAAAGATAGAATATCCAACTAAAGAGGAAGAGAAAAATATTCTAAAACTATTAACATCAGCACAAGATTTTGATTCAATTGAGATAGAGGAAATCTTAAATAAAGATAAGATAGAAGAGTTGAAAAAACTTATTAAAGAGATATATTTAGATGAAAAACTTATGGATTATATCTTAGATATTATATTTAAAACAAGAGAGAATAACGAGTACATCAGTTGTGGAGCTTCTCCAAGAGCCTCTATAGCCCTTGTTGTTTCAGCAAAAGCTAATGCTTTTTTAGAAGGTAGAGATTTTGTCATACCTCAAGATATCAAAAAGGTTATATTCGATGTTTTACGTCATAGAATTATTTTAACTTATGAAGCTGAAGCAGAAGGAAAAAATGTTGAAGATATAATTACTAACATAATGGAGAGTGTAGAACTTCCATAGGAGGGCAATATGAATAAAGAAGAGATACTAAAAAAAATAAAAAAAATTGAAATAGCCTCTTCTCTCCTTGCTAATGAAATTTTCTCTGGAAACTATCGTTCATATTTTAAAGGAAATGGTATGGAGTTTTCCGATATAAGAAGGTATGCTCCTGGTGACGATGTAAAAAAAATTGATTGGAAAGTCACAGCTAGACAAAGAAAAACATATATTAAGGAGTTTACAGAGGAAAGAGAGATGAGTATATATCTTTTGGTTGATATTTCTTCCTCTAATAACTTTCCTGCTAAACAGGATTTAATCTCTCAATTAGTGGGAAGTTTAGCCTTTAGTGCTATAAAAAACAGTGATAAGGTAGGAGCTATTTTTTTTAGTGAAGATATTGAGAAAATTATCCCTTTAAAGAAGGGAAAAAAACAAGGATTGGTTATACTGGATAATTTTTTATCACTAACTCCTAAAGGAAAGGGAACTAACATTTCTAAAGTTCTTTCCTCATTTAATAAAATTGTAAAACAGAGATCAATAGTTTTTTTAATAAGTGACTTCATAGATGAGGATTATGAAAAAACTATGAGATTAGTTAGTCAAAAACATGATTTAATCCCTTTAAGAATAGCTGACAGAAAATTTGAATCGTTACCTAAAGGAGCTATATTTACAATGAGTGATTCTGAAACAGGAGAGGAGATTGTTATTGAAAACTTTGATAACGAGTATCAACTTGAAGATAATTTTCCTAAAAATATTCTCACTCTTTACACCGATGAAAACTATGTTATTAAATTAGCAAACTACTTTAAAGGAAGGAGAAGAGCATGAAAAAAATAATTATATTTCTTCTAATCTCTTCGCTCCTTTTAGCTAAGGATATCAATGTAGGAGATTTAGTAAGAGTACATATTAGTGGAGTTGAAAAAGATAAAATTATCAATGAATTTAAAAATTCAGATTTACAATTAGAGAATTTAGAAAAAACTGATGAAGGATATATTCTTTCAATAAGAGGATATAAACCTGGAGATAGTAGTATTACTTTAGGAGATAAAAAACTTACTTTAAGTATAAAGTCTGTGCTAGATGAAAAAGATAATGAAATTTATCCTCATCTAACTGATAATAGTGATACATTACTATATAGTCAAAATTTTCCATATCAAATAGTGGTTGGAGCTATTCTTGGTATTTTATCTTTAATCTATTTAATTAAAACTTTCAAGTTTAGAAAAAAAGAAAAAATTCTTTCTCCAGAGGAGAAATTTAGAAAAATATTGACTGAACTTAGTGAGAATGATTGGGAATTTCAACTAAGTATGGCTATAAGAGAGTATATTGATAAAAAATATCAAACACATTTTATCAATGGAAAATATGAAGTTATAGGTATGATAAATAGTGAAGATATAAAATTCATAAATAATCTTGATAGAAATAAATTTTCAAAAGAGAATCAACTTCTAAAAGAGGAAACTTTAAAAAAAGTTATAGAAATTTATGAAAAGATAAGAGGTGATCAAAATGTTTAAATTTGCCTCTCCGTACTTTTTAATTCTTATTCCCATTATTATCTATCTATTTTTTAGAAAACAAAAAGTAATTGGTATAAAAGTTCCTGGAGTAAAGCCGTTTAAAAAATATAAATTAAAAAGTAAAAAATATCTAATTGGTAAACTATCTATTTTACTCTCATTGATTCTTATGTGCATAGCTTTAGCTCGTCCACAAATTATCTCTGAAAATAAAATAGTAAAAAAAGATGGGATAGATATAGTTATAGCTCTAGACTTATCTAGATCTATGCTACAAAATGACTTTAAATCAAATAGACTAGAAACTGCTAAAAAGCTTTTAGAAAGCTTCATAGATAAAAGAATAAACGATAGAGTATCATTGGTGGTTTTTGGTGGAGATGCCTATACAAAAGTTCCACTTACTTTTGACCATAATGTTGTAAAAGATATTACTTCTAAACTTACAACTGACGATATTACTAGTAACAATAGAACAGCTATAGGAATGGGATTAGGAGTTTCCTTAAACAGACTTAAAGACTCTGAAGCTAAATCTAAAGTTATTATTCTTATGACTGATGGTGAAAACAACTCTGGTGAGATGAGCCCTATGGGAGCTAGTGAAATTGCCAAAGAGTTAGGTATAAAGATTTATACTATAGGTATCGGAGCTAAAGAGATTCAAGTTCCAGTTCCTTTTGGACATACAACTATCAAAAATAATGAGTTAGATGAAAATTTATTAAAAAATATTGCATCTATGACAGGTGGAGAGTATTTTAGAGCTAGTAATGAGAAAGAGTTTCAAGAGATTTTTAATAAAATAGACCATTTAGAAAAAACCAAATTAGATGGAAGAAATTACTACGAAAAAGAGGAGCTCTATGAAAATCTATTAAAAATAGCTTTATTACTCCTTGTAATTGGTGCCTTCTTTGAATATAAAAAATATATAAAAATACCATAAAAGAGGTGAACTAATGAAATTTGGAAATTTACAAAATATAATATATCTTATCTTTCCTATTATTCTCCTCTTAACTATGATTTTAGGTATGAAAAAAAGAAAAGATATATTAAAAGCTTTAAAATTAAAAAATAAAAAATATATAAGCCTACTAAAAGTTTTATTTTTAACGCTAGGAGCCTTATTAGTTGTTTTAGCTCTTCTTTCTCCTCAAAAAGAGATAGAAGATGAACAAGTAGAAGTTAAAGGAATGAATATCTACGTTCTTATAGATACCTCTCGTTCTATGTTAACAGAAGATGTCTATCCTAATAGACTTGAGGCTGGAAAAAGAGTTTTAGCAAATTTAGTTCAATTATTGAAAGGAGATAGAGTTGGTTTTATCCCTTTCTCCGATAGTGCTTATATCCAAATGCCACTCACAGATGATTACACTATTACACAAAATTATATCAATGCCTTAGATACTACTCTTATCTCTGGTGGGGGGACAGAACTATATCAAGCTTTAGAATTAGCTGAAAAATCCTTTGAAGAGATAGGAAGTGAAAATAAAACAGTTATAGTTTTATCTGATGGTGGAGATTTTGATAAAAAGTCTTTAGATTTTGTTAAAAAGAATAATATAGATGTATACTCTATTGGAATTGGAACTTCTGAAGGAAATGTGATTCCAGAATATATTAATGGGGTTAAAAGAGGTTTTATTAAAGATGAAAATGGAGCTGCTGTGATAAGTAAACTTAACTCTGATTTTCTACAAAAAATAGCGAGTGAAAATAATGGAAAGTACTATGAAGTTAATAATCTAATAGATACTTCTAAAAATTTTATTAATGATACAGCTAATTTAGAAAGAAAAAATCAAAGGAATGAAAAAACTAAAAATTATGAGAAATACTATCAATATCCTCTTGCTTTAGGTATGATATTTATATTACTTGGATATTTACTAAAAGAGGTGATAAAAGATGAGGAATAAAATTATAGCTATAATTTTACTGCTTGTATCTATATTTCTAGTGATAACTTCTCTAACCTCTTTAAAAAGTTATAATTTAATAAAAAGTGGAAATAATTTCATAGTAAATGAAAAATATCAAGAGGGGAGAGAGATGTATGAAAAAGCTCTTACCATTGAAAAAAATAATGGTATAAAACTTAATATTCTCAAATCTTTTTACCAAGAAAAAAATTATGAAGAAGTTGTTAAATCGGAAGTAGAAGATGGATTTTTAAAAGGAAATTCCTATGCTTACTTAGGTGATAAAGCTCAAGACAAAAATAAAGAGTTTTATGAAAAAGCCTTAGAAGAGTATAAATTAGCTATGAAAAAATCTAAAGATATCAATATAAAGAAAAACTATGAAATAGTACTAAAAAAACTTGAGGATATAAAAAATCAACAAAATCAAGAAGAAAAACAGAAAGATGAGAATCAAAATAAACAGAATAATAAGGAAAATAATAATTCTGATAAAGATAATCAACAAAATAATGATTCTAAAAATAATGATCAAAATAAATCTAAAGATAATAAAGAAAACTCATCTTCTGAAAATAAACAAGATAAGTCTCAAAATAGTGAAAAAGATTTTGAAAAAAATAACGAAAATAATAAGAATAATAATTCAGAACAAAATCAAAATAACTCTTCTAATGATGATAATGGAGAAGAGAAACAAAATAATAACTCTGATACTGAGAAAAAAGAAAATGAAGAAAATTCTACTTCTTCTAAGGATATAAAAGAAGCTTCTCAAGATGAGATTAGAGAACAAGAGGTAAAAGCAATTTTAAAAAGATTAGAAGGAAATGAGAAACAATCTTTTAAAAATAATGAAAGAGTTATGAATATAAATAACAACAATCCATCTAATAGATGGTAAAGGAGATAAAAAGATGAAAAAAATAGTTGCTACACTTTTTCTTATGACATCTTTTCTATCTTTAGCTGATGTCATATTAGATAGTTCTAATACTAAACCAGCTATTAATGAGCCATTTAATATACAGGTAAAATTTATAAATGAAGATAAAAAAGATTATAAAATAGAGGGTATTGAAAATCTAGAAATACTTTCTAAGGGAACTCAGAGTAAATACTCCTATATCAACGGAAATAAAACAAGTGAAAAAATTGATACCTATACTGTACTTGCTAAGGATATCATAAATTTTCCATTAACTGTAAATCTTATTGGAAAAAATGAAAAATCTAACACTTTAAATATATCAGTTCAAAAAGAAAGTATTCAATCTATATCTGATGATATGTCTATTGAAACCTCTATAAATAATGGTGATACTTTTTACTTTGGAGAAAAAATTATCTATGAGGAAAATTTCTTAACAACAGTTAATATAAATTCTATAGGTTATACTAAACCACCTCAATTCAATGATTTTTCTGAAAAAGATATCAGTCCTGCTAATCTAAAAGGAGCATATGAACAATCTTATTTTAGAAGTAATTCTGGAAAACAAGGGATAAAGTTAAATATTTATAGAGGTATTCTTCAACCAAACTCTTCTGGAGAGAAGACAATTAAAAGTGGGCAAATGGCTGTCACTCAAGCAAATGGAAGAAGAGACTTCTTTTTTCAACAAAGTACTCCTCCTAAGTATTTTGGTGGAAATAATATAAAAATAAATATTTTACCACTACCTACTGATAGACCTGTAGGATTTCAAAATATAGTGGGAACACCAAAATTAGAATATTCTTGGAATAGTGATAAAGTTAATCTAGGACAATCATTAGTTCTTAATATTAAAATAAGTGGAGATGCCAATTTAGATGCCTTAGAAAAAATTGTCACTTCTCAATTCAATGATTTTAATATATTTGAAAGTTTTAAGGGAGAAGATGAAAGAGTTGAAAATGAAAAATACTACGCTGAAAAAAGTTTTGAATTAGCACTTATCCCTAAAAAATCTGGTGAAATAGATACGCCTGAGATAAAAATTCCATATTTTAATACTCAAGATAAAAAATATGAATTTTTAATCATTCCATCTAAAAAAATAGATGTTATTGGAAGTAGTTCTTCACCTCAAACAACTATTCCTATAGAAAATACTACGCATGTTACTAAGAATACCCCCCCTGTATCTACTACTCTTATTCCAGAGGAAATAAGAATAGATACAGTTACTGAGAAAGATAATTCAAACAATATATTTGATAACAATTTGATTATAGGACTTATTATTTTAGCTATTATTGAAGGAGGTATTATTATATATCTTCTTACCAAAAAAGATAAAAAAATAGAATCTAAAGATTTTTCAGAGTTAAAGTCAGCTAAAAATGATAAAGAGTTTTATGAAGCTTACTGTAACTTTATGAAGAAAAATTATAATTTTAGTCCTAAAGTTCATCTTGAAGACAGACTTGTAAAACTTGGACTATCTAAAGATTTTGTTGAAATCAACAGAGAGCTAGAAACTTCTTATTATAATAATAGTCCTATTAATAGAAAAGAAATAATAAACAGAATAAAAAAGGAGTTAAAAAATGAAAAGTAAATATTTAATGATGGATGTAAATATAGCTTATAGTATGTTAAATATGAGATTGAGAGATAAATACTCATCTCTTGCAGATCTATGTGAAGATGAAGATATAGATATAGAGGAGCTATTGAAAGGAATGGAGAAAAAAGGATATGTCTACAATCAAGAAACCAATCAATTTTTAGAAAAATAATTCTTATCATTTAAAAAGAGCTAACTTCACATGAGTGAATTAGCTCTTTTATTATAATTTTATATTTTTAAAATTAAATAAAGAATTTTCTTGCTACTTCTAAAAATTGTTCTCTATTTACTATAAAATCTCTATAATTTTTATTTTCTTTCTCTAATTCTTTAGCTAGCTCACCTATAAAGGCTGGAATATCTCTCATAATAATAGTTCCAACTTTCTCTCCAAGAGCTGTACTTCCCTCTTTTACAATTCCACCTACATAAAGATCAAATACATCTTCTAAATTATCTCCAACTTTTCTTTTACCACCTACAAATCCTAAATCTGAAGCTTGATGTCTTCCACAAGAGTTTTGACATCCAGAGATATTTATACTTGGTAATCTGTCTTCTTTTATATTATTTTCTGATAAGTAGTTTAAAATATTTTTTAATAAAGTTTGGCTTTGCTCTATTCCAAGTTGACATGTAGGAACCCCTATACAGCTTACACTTTGTCTTACTTTTGTTAATCCATTATAAGATTTTACTATCTCTTGTAACTCTTTTACTTGATGTTCATTTAAGTTTCTCACATATATATCTTCATCCATACTTAATCTAGCTTCTGCATTACTATTTCTCTCTAAAAACTCTACTAAATTTTTAAAATCTTTATGATATAATTGTCCATTTACAGGATGAACTATTAATGTATATAATCCATCTTGTCTTTGATGTAAAAGTGAAGCTGATTCTGGTAAAGTATGTGTATATTCATTCTTAGTTTCTGAGATAACAATCTTTACATTTATATCTAATTTTTTTGTAGCTTTTACATCATCTAAATGTTTATCAAAAGCTTGTAAAAATTCATCTTTTCCCATTCTTTTTGGAATATATCTAGTTCTTGCCTTAGCCTTATTATTGTAGTCTCCCTCTGCCATAAATAAATTTACCATAGCTTCTACATAATAAAGAATTTCTTCTGGCTTAACTCTTTTTCCATATGGAATAGAAATTTCCGGATTATTTCCTAATCCTCCAGCTAAATACATGTCAAAATACGCTTCTCCATTTTCAACTTTAGCTATAAATCCTAAATCATTTATTGTTGAATTTCCACCATCTTGCTCACTAGATGACATTGAAATTTTTAACTTTCTAGGTAGATGGTATGTAGTAATTCTTTCCATTAAATATTTACTTATTTCATTAGCAAAATCTGTCACATCAAAAGCCTCATTTTTCTCTACTCCAGACATTGGCGAAAGACTTACATTTCTTGGAAAGTTACCACCACCACCACGAGTATATAATCCATTGTCTAAAGCTTTTTCCATAATGTCACAAACTGCATCTATAGATAAGTCATGTAATTGAATAGCTTGTCTTGTTGTCATATGTAGTTTTTCTATATTAAAATCTGTCAAAAATGAATCTATTAATTTTAATTGGTTTAGAGGTAATAATCCAGAGTTTGTACGAAGTCTAATCATAAAACTCTCCCCACCTCTTTGAGCATATACACCCATTCCACCAGAAATTTTCTTAAAATCCCCTACTGATAATTCTTTGTTATAAAATTTGTGTCCTTCTTCACGAAATACTTTTATCTCATTTTTTAAAAATTCGTATTGATTTTGCATATTTAACAACTCCTTGATATTTTTTATTTCAACTTTCATATATAGTATATTATATTTTTTCATAGATTGTAAATAATGATTTTTTATCATATTATAAAAATATTCTATAATTGATGAAATTAGATAACTATAACTAAAAAACTAGGTTATTATATAATTAAAAATATAATAGCCTAGTTACAATCTTACAGTATATTAATCTTTAATTAATTCAAATAATTTTTGAGCAGCTTTCATTGGCCCTGCTTTTTCCATTCCTTTTATTCCAAGTTGTGTTTTTATCTGTCCTACCTTTACGCCTTTAGCAAACATCTCTTTAAAGAATCTATCTATTAATATATCTGTTTCTTTTTGCTTTTGAACTGGTCCAAACGGGTTAGCAAAATATGAATCAACTATTCCAACTTCACTTGTAGTTCCTTTAGCCATTCTTTTACCTGCTTTAAAAATTTCTATAGCTTCCTCTGGATTAGAGAAAAACTCCAACTCATTATCCTCAGCTTTATCATAGTTATTAGCATAGAAGAAGAAATCTACTGGATATCCTTTCATTATATCGTTATATGATGCTATTGGAATAATAATTCTTGAGTTTTTCTTGTCTGGATTCATAAATATACTTCTGTCAATCTCCTTATAAGCATATCCTGTATCCAAGTCATCTAATCTAACGAAAGCTCCTATCTCTGTTCCAAATCCTAGAGGTGCTCCTCCTTTAGGATTTAAAAGAAGCGTTCCCATGTCATCAAAGATAACCTTCATATCTTTTACATACTGTTCACTTAGATTTCTAAAAGCCTCTAAACTCTCTGACTTACCAGCTCCACTATCTCCCATGATAACTACATTATATTTTTTACCGTTTTTCATAATGATATTTACCATAGCTCCATGTATAGGAAGTCCACCTTTTTGTATCATTCTTAGGTTATGAAGAGTTAATATCATCTTTTTCATATATCCAAAATAATCAATATCTTCACTATAGTTTGCATAACCGATTATCATATTATTTTCTTTATCATCATAGAAAACCGTTTTCATTTCTGTATCATAGTCCTTTACTCCATATACATATATGATATCTGGTCTTCTATTTTTATACTCTTCCTCTCTAGCTAACTCAAACAAGTTACATAGTGCAATACCTTGAGACATAAAATATCTATCAAAATAGATAAAAGCTAGCGATTCTCCTACTTTTGCAGGATAACAAAACCAATTTTCCTCATTTATACATACATCTTTCAATGGATTTTCAAATACTTCTTGGAAAATTCCAGTTCTTGTATTTCTTTTTGGATAAGTTATAAATGGAGGTTGTAAAATAATTGTTTCTATAAAAGGAACCCTTTCTAAGAATGAATACTCAGCGGGACAGCTTCTATTCATATCATTTAAAATAATACCAGCATTTATTCCAGCACTAAGCTGTCTGTATACTCTATGTTTATATCCCATTATTGTTTCTTCAATTTGTCTATATGTACTAAGAATAAGATTTTTAAAATTATTTATAGCATCAATAAAGTTAACGTTTTGTAATCCCTCTCCTTTTTTGCTATTTCTTACTATTGCATATCTTTCATATTTTCTCCAAAATGTATAAAGTTTCTCAATAAACTCTATTAAAGCATTTCTATCTTCCAATAATTTTGCATATTTTTCATCTAATTTCGCTATTTCTTCTCCTTCTAGTACAATAAGAAGTTTAAAAAATTTCGTAATTTCTTGAACCAAATTTGAATTTTTTCCACAACAATCCTTTATATATACATATATTGGTGCTTCCTTTTTTTCTATTTTTTCTATAAAAGCTGTTAAAACTCTTTTAAAACCATCACTATCTAAAAGTGATTCTGAGTTATTACAATATTTTACAGTAAAATTTATAGTAATACTATTTCTATTGATTGTTGCTTCTTGTCTCATTATAAAATCCTCCTAGAATATCTATTTTAGATATACATTATCATATTAATATATTAAAGTCAAGATAAAAATAAAAAATATTTTCTTGTTATAAAATTAATAAAAAATATTTTTTATAATTTTGAATGAATTTGAAGGATTTGAAAGAAAATGATTGATTTTTATAAAAAATTATGTTATATTCATATTGAAGATATAGAGGTGATATCGTTATGAATGTTCGTAGATTTGACATAATTTTAAAAATTTTACAAACTAATAAAACTATAAAAGTCCAAGAGTTAATGGAGAAGCTTAATGTTTCTGAGGCAACTATTCGACGTGATCTAAATACCTTAGAAAAAAATGGTAAAATAAAAAGAGTTCATGGTGGAGCTGTTTTAAATCTTAGTAATGAAGAAGATATAATTTCGAAAAAGACTATTCATTCTAAAGCAAAAGAAAAAATAGGAAAACTAGCTAGCCAATATATAAAAGATGGAGATACTATATACCTTGATGCTGGAACTACAACTGAAGCTTTGATTAAGTTTCTTGAGTATAAGAAAAATATAAAAGTTGTCACTAATGGAATCTCTCATCTTGAGATATTAAATAGATATGGAATTGAAACTTATTTACTAGGTGGAGAAGCTAAATTTACTACTGGAGCTACAGTTGGTATTGGAGCTATTCACTCTTTAAGAACTTACAATATAGATATTGCTTTTATTGGTACAAACGGGGTTACTAAAGAAGGATATTCTACTCCAGATACAAAAGAAGCAATGATAAAAAGTGAAGTTGTAAATAGAGCTAATCAAGTTTATTTTTTATGTGATTCATCAAAATTTGGAAAAAAATCCTTTGTTATATTTGCTTCATTAGAAGATGGAAAACTTATTACTGAAGGAGATATTCCAAACGAGCTAACTGTACAATAATTTTTAGGAGGAAAATATGATATATACATTAACACTTAATCCAGCTATAGATTATTATATGAGTATGGATAATTTTAAATTAGGAGAGTTAAACTCTTTAGAAGAGGGATATACTTTACCAGGAGGAAAAGGTATCAACGTTTCTAAAGTTTTAAAAAATTTTTCTGTAGAAAGTAAAGCTTTAGGATTTGTTGGAGGATTTACTGGAGATTATATTATTAATCACTTAAAAGGATATGATATTTCTAGTGACTTTATTGAGCTTAAAGAAAATACAAGAATCAACATAAAATTAAAAACAAAGGATTCAGAAACTGAGATTGCAGGAAAATCTCCTACTATTTCTGATGAAAATATCAAAGAATTACTAGAAAAATTTAGAGATATTAAATCTGAAGATATAGTAATTCTTTCTGGAAGTGTTCCTAATTCAGTTACTAAAAATATCTATGCTGATATTATAAATATTTTACCAAAAGATTGTAAGGTTATTTTAGATACTAGAGGAGTTCCTTTTGTAGAAGGATTAAAAGCAGGAGTATTTTTAACAAAGCCAAACAATCATGAGTTGGAAGAGTTTTTCAATAAGAAATTAAATACTTTGGAAGAGATTATCCAAGCTGGAAAAGATTTACAAGCTTTAGGAAGTAAAAATGTACTAATTTCTTTAGGAAAAGATGGTTCTATATTAATTACTGAAAAAGATGTATATATAGGAAATACTCCTCAAGGTAAATTAATCAGTTCTGTTGGAGCTGGAGATTCTATGGTAGCTGGTGTTGTTTATGGAATAGCAACTGGAAATTCCTTAGAGGAAAGCTATAAATACGGAATAGCTTCTGGAAGTTCTACTGCTTTTTCAGAAGGACTTACAACTTTTGAAGGTATGAATAACTTATTAAATAAAATAGAGATAAAAAAATATTAAGGGAGGCTCAAATGATAACAAATTTACTTACACGTGAGTGTATAAACTTAAATTTAAAAGGGCAAACAAAACAAGAAATTATTGATGAAATGGTAGAAATTCTTTATCAAGGTGGTAAATTAAATGATAAAGAAGAGTATAAAAAGGCTATTTTAGCAAGAGAAGCTCAAAGTTCAACTGGACTTGAAGAGGGAATTGCAATACCTCATGCTAAAACTTCAGCTGTAAAGATACCAAGTATAGCTTTTGGATTATCAAAAAATGGTGTTGATTATGAATCTTTAGATGGAGAACCATCAAAACTATTTTTTATGATAGCAGCTCCAGCTAACGCATCTAATACTCATATTGAAATTTTATCAAAATTAACAACAATGTTATTAGATGATGAAATAAGAGAAAAACTTTTAGAAGTAAAAACTCCTGAAGAGGTAATATCTATTCTTACCTCTGATGTTAAAGAGGAAAAAGTTGAAGAGGTATCTCAAGGATATCCAGAAGTCTTAGCAGTAACAGCTTGCCCTACTGGAATAGCTCATACTTATATGGCTGCTGATGCACTTATAAAAAAGGCTAAAGATATGGGAGTTAACATTAAAGTAGAAACAAATGGTTCTACAGGTGTAAAAAATGAGATAACTGCAGAAGAAATAAAGCATGCAAAGGGAATAATTGTTGCTGCAGATAAAAATGTTGAAATGGAAAGATTTGCTGGAAAACATGTTGAGATAGTTCCTGTAAAAGAGAGAATAAAAAATCCTGAAACTTTAATAAAAAATGCTTTAAATCAGACTGCTCCTATATATAATGTAACTACTGGTGGTGAAAAAACAGCTACTAAGAAAGAAAAGACTGGTTTCTATAAACACCTTATGTCAGGGGTATCAAATATGTTACCATTTGTTGTTGGTGGAGGTATATTAATAGCAATATCATTTATGTTTGGTATTCAAGCTAGCAACCCTAATGATCCTTCATTCCACCCAATAGCAAAATTATTAAGTGATATTGGTGGAGGAAACGCTTTCTTCTTAATGATACCTGTTATGGCTGGATTTATTGGAATGAGTATAGCTGATAGACCAGGTTTTGCTCCTGCTATGGTTGGAGGACTTATCTCTTTAAATAATGGTGGAGGATTCCTTGGTGGTCTTATTGGAGGATTCCTTGGTGGATATGTTGTAGTTTTATTAAAGAAAGTTTTTGCTAAATTACCATCTAGTTTAGAAGGATTAAAACCTGTTTTATTATATCCACTATTTGGTATTTTCATAACAGGAGCTTTAATGTATGGAGTTATTATCAATCCAATAGCAGCTCTTAACACTGGAGTCACTAATTTCTTACAAGGTTTAGGAACTGGAAATCTAGTTCTATTAGGAGCTTTAGTTGCTGGAATGATGGCTGTCGATATGGGAGGACCTGTAAATAAAAGTGCATTTACTTTCGGTATTATGATGATAACAGCTGGAAATTTCTATCCACATGCTGCTGTAATGGCTGGAGGAATGGTACCACCTCTTGGAATAGCTTTAGCTACTACTTTCTTTAAAAATAAATTCACTCAAGATGAGAGAGATGCTGGTAAAGTTTGCTACATAATGGGACTATCTTTTATTACAGAGGGGGCTATTCCATTTGCTGCTGCTGACCCAATTAGAGTTATCCCAGCTTGTATAGTTGGTTCTGCTCTAGCAGGAGGATTATCTATGTTCTTTAGAGTACAATTACCTGCTCCTCATGGAGGATTATTTGTACTCCCAGTTGTAACTAATCCAGTTATGTATCTAATATCTATTATTATTGGTTCTGTTGTTACAGCTTTAATTTTAGGATTCATTAAAAAACCAGTACAAGAATAAATTTTAATATTTTATTATAGTAAAAGAGTGTCGCCATAAAAGGTAACACTCTTTTTTATTGCTGAATTTAATTATTTTCAAATTTTTTACAACTATTTCTCTCTATAATATTGTGCGGTACAATAATTTTAGTTGGTAACAAATTAGGATCTTTTATATGTCTTATAATTTGTAAAGCACTTTCTAGACCTAATTGATAATTATTTATATCTATACAAGTTAACTGAGGATTAGTTAAAGTTGTAAGCAATGTATTATTAAAAGTTATAATTGATAGATCCTTAGGTACATGTTTATTTATATTTAAAAGAATTTTTTCTAATAGAAGAGCTATTATATCATCTAATGCAATTATTGCAGTTGGAGAATGCTCAGATAAAAATAGCTCTTGTAGCTCTAAAGTATCTTTCTCTAAAGCTAAATTTTTTTCTAAACAATATTCCTGCTTGATCTCAATATTATTTTCAAGAAGAGAAGAGATATATCCTGCCTTTCTATCTTGAACAAATATTCTATTTCCTTGATTATAAAGAAAACCTATTTTTTTATGTCCAAGTTTTATTAAATAATCTGTTGCATCTTTTCCAGCTGTAATATTATCATTATCAATATAAATAGTATTATTTATATTCTTACTTGGTTTTCCTATAATTGTATAAATTTGATTATTTTTATTTAAATATTCTAAAATTGGATCATTATCCTTTGAATATAGTAAAATAAAACCCTTTACCTTACCACTATTTATAATTGATTTTATAGATTTTAATAATTCCTTTTCTGAGTTTCCAGATATAGAGGTAGTGGTATATTATTGCATATATCTTCTCTACCATCAAATTATGGAATTGGAACTTTTGGAGAAGAAGCTTATAAGTTTGTAGATTTTTTAAAATATTCGGGACAAACTTACTGGCAAATATTACCATTAGGACAAACAAGTTATGGAGATTCTCCTTATCAATCATTTTCTATAAATGCTGGAAACCCTTATTTTATAGATTTAGATATTCTTGCTTATGAAGGACTTTTAAAACAAGAGGAGTACCAAACTCTTAATTGGGGTGATAATCCGACACTAATAGACTATGAATTAATGTATAATTTGAGATACCATATTTTAGAAAAAGCTTTTACAAGATTTAACCTAAAAGAAGATGGATATATAAAATTTTTAGAACAAGAAAAAAATTGGTTAGAAGATTATGCTCTTTTTATGGCTATAAAAAAAGCTAATAATGACTATTCTTGGGAAAAATGGAGTGAAAAATTTAGAAAAAAAGACCCTGAAACCCTAAAATGTTTTATAAAAAATAATAGAGAAAAAATTGAGTTTTGGAAATTTTTACAATATAAATTTTATACTCAATGGAGAAATCTGAAAAATTATGCAAATAAAAATGGAATAAAAATTATAGGAGATATTCCTATATACGTAGCTTATGATAGTGTAGAGGTATGGAAAAATCCAGAATATTTTCAACTAGATGAACACCTTAATATGATATCTGTAGCTGGATGTCCTCCAGATGCTTTCTCTGCAATTGGTCAATTATGGGGAAATCCCCTATATAATTGGGAATATATGGAAAAGACCAAATATAATTGGTGGATAGATCGGCTAAAAAGTGCTACAACTCTTTATGATATTGTAAGAATAGATCACTTTAGAGGATTTGAAAGCTATTATTCTATTCCTGCTAATGAAACTACTGCTTTAAATGGAAAATGGCAGAAAGGACCAGGAATAAAATTATTCAATAGAATAAAGGAAGAGCTTGGAGAACTAAATTTAATAGCTGAAGATCTTGGTTATCTTACAGAAGATGTTATACAACTTTTAAAAGAAACCGGATATCCAGGAATGAAACTTATGCAATTTGCTTTTGATTCTAGAGAAGGGGGAGATTACTTACCACACAATTATACTCAAAATAGTGTAGCGTATATTGGAACTCATGATAATAATACTGCTTTGGGATGGATACTTTCTACTAATAGTAATGATATCGAATATATGAGAAGTTATTTAGATATTTATACTTCTAATGATAAGGAAACTGTTTGGAAAATGATCTCTAGGACAATGGCTGTTACAAGTAATGTTGTTATTATTCAGATGCAAGATTATTTAGGATTAGGAGATGAAGCTAGGATGAATGTACCTTCTACTATTGGGGGTAACTGGTGTTGGAGAATGTGGAAAAATGCTACTGATGAAAGATTAATTCAAAGTATGTTACATATAACTGGATTATACAAAAGAATAAGAAAAAGCAATTAAAATATAAAACTTAAAAAGTTGATTAACCTAACCCATGTCAAGTTAATCAACTTTTATAGTTTGTATTACTTTAATTTTTAATTATTCTACTACAAATTCAACTCTATTATTATAAGCATCTTTTATTGCTCCAAGAATATCTCCATGACTATCCTTTAAACTCATTGTTGCTCCTGCTACAACATCAAGAAGTTCACTTTTCTCCTTTTCAGATAATTTTCCATATTTAACTTTATCTTGTTCATTTCTACTTTTTGCTTTAAGTGGTCTACCATTTACATCAGAAGTATTCTTAGAAAACCACTCTTCTATCTCAGCTATAGTTTTTCCTTTAAAATAGCTTTCAAAAAAATCCATCTGTTTATTCCACTCATTACGTGGATTCATTCCATAAGCTTCTCCACGCTCACGCTTTGTTTTCCATTCATTTACCTCTTTAGAAATATTTTCTACAGTATTAGAAGATACTCCTGTAACCTTTCCACTTTCATGATCTGTTATATTATATCCTTGTGTATTAGGCCACCCAGAAAAATGTGGCATAGAAGCTCCGTCATAATTAGGCGTACTTACCTCAAGGGCATCAACTCTTAAATTTACAACTCTTCCAGCTTCATCAAAAACACCAGCTGCTGTTACATAATTAAAACTATATACCTCTACTCCTTTATCATCTTTTCCAGGTCCTACTCTAAAGTTACTGCTTTTTCCCAATCCTTGATACATTTTAGTAGCTGCAAACAAACAATTAGATGATAAAATTAATCCAGTTACAAGAAATACTTTTAAAATTCTTTTACTTTTCATTACAATCTTCCTCCTTAAAAACATTAGATATATGATTATATATTATATATTAAGTTCTGTAATAAATCAATATTAAAAAAATTAGTAAATTTTTTATCTTTATTTTTTGTAACCTTATTGACTCTCAATAAAAAATCTCCTATATTATAATTAGACTACATTCAAATTATTAATAAAAAGGGGGATAAACTGTGGAAAAAAAGAGATTTCTAAAATATTAAACAATCCTGAAATTTTTCAAATAAATAGATTAGAAGCATATTCAGATCATCTATATTTTGAAACTTTAGATTCTGCTAAAAACTTAGAGGAGATTGAACTTAAACAAAGTTTGAACGGAACTTGGAAATTTCAATTTAGTAAAAATCTAGATGAAAGAGAAGAAGAAGTTTTACAAAGAAAATTTTGATTCAAACCATTTTAAAGATATTATTGTCCCAGGGCATATTCAATTACAAGGTTTTGATAGGATGCAATATATCAATACTTTATATCCTTGGGATGGAAGAGAGCAGCTAAGACCACCTCATATATCTGAAGTTGATAATCCTATTGGAAGTTATATTAAAGAGTTTGAATTAAATGATAATCTTATCAATAAAGATATATTTATCTCATTTCAAGGAGTAGAAACAGCTTTTTCTTTTTGGATTAATGGTAATTTTGTAGGATATAGTGAAGATTCCTTTACTCCATCTGAATTTGAAATAACAACTTTTTTAAAAAAAGGAGTAAATAAGATAGCTGTAGAAGTATATAAAAGAAGTAGTGCTAGTTGGTTAGAAGATCAAGATTTTTGGAGATTTTCTGGAATTTTTAGAGAGGTTTATCTCTACGCTATTCCTAAACTTCATATCAAAGACCTCTTTATAAAAACAAAGTTAAAAGATAATTTTAAAAAAGCTGATATTAAGGTAGAGTGTCTTTTTAATAATAAAAACTTAAATGGATATTTTAAAGCTGAAGTTTACGATCATAATAAAAATAAAATTTTAGAAACTCCAAAACAAAAAATAAATGAAAAATCAGAAATATTATTTTCATTAGATAATATTAAACTTTGGAGTGCTGAATTTCCAAATCTTTATAAGTTACTCATAATAATAGAGGATGAAGATAAAAACATAGTAGAAGTTATTCCACAAAACTTTGGACTAAGAGAGTTTAAATTAGAAAATGGAATTATGCTTTTAAATGGAAAAAGAATAGTATTTAAAGGTATTAATAGACATGAATTTAATCATAAAACAGGAAGAGCTATCTCTAAAGAAGATATGCTTTGGGATATTAAATTTATGAAAAAATATAATATAAACGCTGTGAGAACTTCTCATTATCCTAATCAATCCTACTGGTATAAACTGTGTGATGAATTTGGAATATATGTAATAGATGAAACAAACTTAGAAAGCCATGGTTCTTGGCAAAAAATGGGAGCTTGTGAGCCTTCATGGAATGTTCCTGGAGATAAACCTGAATGGAGAGAGTGTGTTCTAGATAGAGCTAAATCTATGTTAGAAAGGGATAAAAATCATCCTTCCATTCTTATTTGGTCTTGTGGTAACGAATCCTATGCTGGTGAAAATATCTTAACAATGACAGATTTTTTTCATAAAAGAGATAACTCTAGGGTTGTACATTATGAGGGATGTTTTTGGAATAGAAAATATGACAAAATTTCAGATATGGAAAGTAGAATGTATGCTAAAGCAAAAGATATTATCAAATACTTAGAAAACGATCCTCAAAAACCATATATAAGTTGTGAATATATGCATGCTATGGGAAATTCATGTGGTGGAATGGTTAAATATACAGAACTTGAAGAAAAATATGAAAAATATCAAGGTGGTTTTATTTGGGATTATATCGATCAAGGTATAGAAGTTGAAAAAGAGGGCAAAAAAGTATTAGTTTATGGTGGAGATTTTATGGATAGACCTACTGATTACAGTTTCTGTGGTAATGGAATTGTATTTGCTGATAGAACAATAACTCCAAAAGCTCAAGAATTAAAATTTTTATATCAAAATGTAAAAATATATCCAAATGATAAAGGATGTTTAATAAAAAATAGAAATCTTTTTGATAACCTAAAAAATTATAATCTTTATTATTCCATTGAACAAGAAAATAAAACATTACAAAGTGGTATATTAAATATTATTTGCAATCCTGGAGAAGATATTCAAGTTGAGATTCCATGGCTTAAGGATATAAAGGGCGTTTATACAAAAAATGTTAGTTTAATTCTTACAGATGATACTCTATGGGCAGATAAAAATTTTGAAGTAGCTTATGGTCAAGAAGTTACAGAGGAAATAACTGATATCTCTAAACCAAACAATATTATTAAAGTGGTAGAAGGTGATGGAAATATTGGGGTTTATGTAGGAAAAACTAAAGCTCTTTTCTCAAAAGATAAAGGATTAGTTTCTTTAATTTATGATAAAAATGAATTAATCATAGAGAGACCTCAACCTGTGTTCTGGAGAGCAAGTACTGATAATGCTAAAGGATATTCTCATCCATACAGTTGTTCTATGTGGCTAGGGGCTTCTCTCTATCAAAAAATAACTTTAAAAGAATGGAATTTTAATACTCAAAAAAATTATATTCAATTAAAATATATCCATCAATTACCTGTAATACCTAGTACAGAATTAGAATTAACTTATATAGTTCAAGGAAGTGGAGATATAAAAATTGAGGTAAATTATAAAGGCATAAATGGATTACCTGAGTTACCTCTTCTAGGAGTCAGATTTAAATTACCAAAAAGCTATGCAAACTTTAAATACTATGGAAAAGGACCTCTTGAAAACTATATAGATAGAAAAGAGGGAGCTAAACTAGGGGTTTACTTTGGAAAAATAGAAGATAATCTAACACCTTATCTTGTTCCTCAAGAGTGTGGTAATAGAAGTGATGTCTACTGGTTTGAAGTATTAGATAAAGAAAATAGTGGAATTAGATTTAGTAAAGGAAGTCAAGTTTTTGAAGCTCAAGCACTACATTACAGTTTTTTAGAATTAGAACAAGCTAATCATATTTATGAACTCTCAAATCCAAATTATACATATGTAACTATTACTATGCAACAGATGGGAGTAGGTGGTGATGATAGCTGGGGAGCCCCTGTGTTAGAGGAATATTGCATTCCTAGTAATAAAAATTATAGTTATTCTTTTTATATAACCCCTACTAAACTTAGTTAAATGAAATAGGAGAAAGGAATAATTTAGTATATCAACTACTTAATTATTTTCTTTCTCCTATCTTTTTTATATTTTTTAGTTATTCTTTAAATTAAAAAATAATTATTTCTTTATTAACCCTTCTTTTTCTTGAATTTTTTGAAGATCATATCTTATTTGCTCTTTAACTATAGCTATATATTTTGCTAAAACTTCTCTTTTCTCCCATAAAAGTTTTTTTTGCTCTGGATCTGTAGATGTTTCAAACTCTGGGCTATTTATAAATTTATCCAATCTCTCTAATCTTGCTACCTCTGTATCGTACTCTTCCTTAATATACTTTATATTTTTTTCAATACTCATACTTGTCCTCCTTTTATTTCATAAGCTTCTTTAGTCTTACCTTAAATTAATTATACTCTTTTTATATAATTTTACAAGCTATTTTTAATTTAAACTTAAACTAATTGTAGTAATAGCTCTTCATACTCTTTCATTGAAGTTCTTGCATATTTCCCTAGAGCTAATAAAGCTATTAAATTAGGTAATACCATCATTCCATTGAACATATCTGCTATCTCCCAAATCAATCCCACCTTTAAAGTTGAACCTATTACAATCATAATCATAACAATAGCTCTGTAGATATTAATTGAATATTTACTTTTAAACAAATATCTAACATTAGCTTCTCCAAAGAAATACCATCCAATAATTGTTGAAAAAGCAAAGAAAAATAAACAAATAGCTATAAAAACATCTCCATAACTTCCTAAGCTTTTAATAAAAGCATTTTGTGTAAGAACAATTCCTTCACCTTCACTTACATTAGAAGTTATTATTACTAAAGCTGTTCCTGTAAGAACAACGAAAGTATCTATAAATACTGTAATCATTGCTACGATTCCTTGTTCTCCACAATGTTCAACCTTAGCTATAGCATGGGCATGTGGAGTTGACCCCATTCCTGCCTCATTAGAAAATAACCCTCTAGCCACTCCATATCTTATAGCTTGTTTCATACTCACACCTAAAGCTCCCCCTAATGCAGCCTTTGGATTAAAAGCTGAAACAAATATAGAGCTAATTGCAGGAATAATCTCCTTATAATTGATAACAATTATTATTACACAAGCTAAAATATATAACCCTGCCATAATAGGAACTATTTTCTCAGTAACTGAAGCTATTCTTTTTATTCCACCAAAAAAGACAAAGCCAGATAAAATAGAAACTATCACTCCTATCAAAAGTGGAGATACTCCAAAAGCTGAATTAAAAGCTACTGAGATAGAATTTGCTTGAACCGCATTTCCCATAAGACCAAGGGCTAATATACAAGCTACAGAAAAGAATATAGCTAATCCCTTTGAAAGCTTTCTACTTTTTAATGACTCCTCAATATAATATGCAGGTCCTCCCGTTACTTGACCATTAACTCTTCTTTTAAAAACTTGTCCTAATATAGCTTCAACATATACAGTAGACATTCCAAAAAAAGCACTTACCCACATCCAAAATATAGCTCCTGGTCCTCCAGAGACTATTGCTGTAGCTGCTCCTGCTAAATTTCCTGTTCCAACCTGAGCCGCTATAGCTGTTGCTAAAGCCTGAAAAGATGACATCCCATTTCTATCTGCAGATTTTCCCTTTAAATTTACAGAACCTGTTACCTGTTTTATCCCTTCAGAAAATTTTCTTAACTGAATGAAATTTAACTTAAAAGTAAAGTAAATACCTGTTCCTAATAATAAAAGAATTAAAAAATTCCCCCATAAAAATTCATTAATTTTTGCTACAATCTCTTGCACTTTGATTCCTCCTGTTTTCTTTGTTTAAATTGAATAAAAAAAGAAGGTAATAAATACCTTCTGGAAATCAAAAAAAGAATTATACAAAAAATAAAAAGTTGCTGCATAATTCCTCTGTCCTTTTACCTGAGAGTTTAGTCCAAAATTGGGTTTGCTCCTTCGGTGCTCAATGAGTCTCTCCAGAGGTTCGTCCAATATAGGTCCTTTTGCCTGAAAGATTTACTTCGTCGGCGGCTAACATCTTGCTCTCTCCCTATACCTTCATCCGATTTTTCTATTCAATTCATTTATGAAATAAATAATAAATTATTTTTTCTAATTTGTCAACCTTTAATTTTTACTTTAATCTTTTAAGTCTTTTAAATATTGAATTTTTATTGAAGTTTCCTTTATATAATAATCTAAATATTGAGTATCTAATCCTTGATTATTTTCTTTATATTTAATCATTCCTGTGGAAAAATTTTCAAATTTTCTTTCTAAGTTAGCTCTTTTTTTTTCCTTAATCTCTTCACTCATAAGATTATCTAAATTTTTTGATAATTTTAAATATTGATTATTTACACCATCTGGAGTATATGAGCTACAAGCACTGATAAAAAAAGATAGTACTGATATCAAAATCAACTTTTTTATCATAAAAATATCACCTATAAAAAAATGGCGACCCCGATGTGGTTTGAACACACAACCTATTCCTTAGGAGGGAATTGCTCTATCCAATTGAGCTACGGGGTCTTTACCAAAGTATTATACACCATATTTTCTAATTTGAAAAGGATTTTTTTTACTATGTTAAACTTTTAAGCATATACATCAAATGCTTATGTCCTATACCACTTAAACTCCCTATTTTATATAAATAATTAACAACTTTTTCTCTTTTACTTAGATCTAAATTGGAATACTTGTAAAAAGATACTACCTCTCTCAATATATGAGCATCACTTCCAAAAGTAGCTGTTAAATTATATTTTTCCCTTAACTCTCCAGCTAATAAATTTCTAACCATAGGTAAAGCATGATTGTGTGTTTCTAACGAATCAACTTTTGGTATTATATCATATATATAATTTTTATTATTTATAAAATTTTTTTGAACAACACCATATATATGTGGAATAGATTTATGACACTCCCATTGATTTAAAACATCCAGGTATTCGTATATTCCCCTATAAGTTTTTGCCATTCTTTTTTGATTTCTATATGGCTCAACCTCTTTTCTGTAAAACTCTTCCAAATCTTGCATCTTTTTAAAATATACTAACATTTCAAATCCATCTTCACAACCAACTTCTATTCCGGGAACATTTCTTATTCCCATCTCATTTAATTTTATAGCTCCCCTGATATCATTATGGTCTGTTACTGATAAAAGGTATCTCTTGTCTTCTACAAAACTTTTTAAAAACTCCGGCTTAATAAAGCTATCTGAAGCAGTTGTGTGTATGTGTAAATCATAATAAAAATCTCCTATATATCTGATATCACTCTCTATAAAAGGAAAGAAAAAATCAGAAAGTTTTTGAAATTCAATCATAATAACTCACTCTCTTTCATTTTACATTATCGGAGCTAATAATCTACATACTGACTCCTTAAATTTTATATAATACCCTCTCTTACTATACTCACTTCTTAACAATTTACTACTTAATTTTATATCCTCGTGAAATATCTCTCTAAAGGTTGTAGCTACATCTTTTTCATAAATATTTACATTTATCTCAAAGTTCTGATAAAAACTTCTATAATCAAAATTAGCTGTTCCTGTTGTTATAACTTCATCATCTACTATAATTAACTTACTATGTATAAATCCATTATTATACTTATAGACTTCAACTCCAAAATCAAGGAGCTCTCCAACAAAATATTGATTAACCCAATATATAAAAAAGTGGTCTGGTTTGCTAGGAATCATAATTTTAATCTTTACTCCTGATAAAGCAGCTATTTTTAAAGCATCTAATATACTATCATCAGGAACAAAATATGGAGTTTGAATATAAATATATTTTTGAGCTTCCATTATAAGCTTTAATGCATTATCTCTTATTGTTCTAAATTGATAGTTTGGACCACTACTTACAACCTGAATATGACCTGTATGTCTTCCTTTTGTTTCAATTAACTTTTCTAAAACCTCTTTATTATATTTATACTCTTTCTTTAAAAGAATTTTTTCATTTTTTACAATATTCCAAGAAAAATAAAATTCTTGCTCTAGTTCTAAACAAGCCTCCCCAAATATCCTAAGTCCTGTATCTCTCCAATATCCTAATCTACCTTTTCCTAAATATTCATCACCTATATTAAATCCACTTATATACCCCAATTTTTTATCTATTAAACACAATTTTCTATGATCTCTATAATTTGCTCTTAAATTTGCAATTTTAAAGAAAGGAAAGTGTGAAGGAAAAAAGATGCCAGTCTTTACACCAAAATGGTTTAATTCCCTTAACATTTTTCTGCTATAACCACCAGCACCGTCTACTATAACCCTAACCTCTACTCCCTCTTGAGCCTTTCTTTTTAAAACATCTGCTATTTTTTTACCTAATTCATCATTTCTAAAAATAAAATACTCCATTGCTATACTCTCTTTTGCTTCCATTAAATCATTGATAACAGAATCGAAAAACTTATTTCCATCAATAAATATATCAGTTATATTCAATGAAGTTAACTTATTTTTAGATGAAACTTCTACATAGGATATAAGCTGTTCCCATCTCATTAGCTCTTTATGCTGAGAAAATCCCAATATCTCTCGACTATATAGAAATTTCCATTTATAATATTCATTTACAACTCTCTTTTTTCTAAAGCTTAATCCAAAGAAAAGATATGCAATAAAACCAACATATGGAGCAAGAACCAAAAGCACTATCCAAAATAGTGTAAATAGTGGATTTCTTCTTTCTAATAAAACAATAATTACAACAAAGATTATATTTATAAAAACTATATAATCCCTAAAAAAATTAAATAATATTTCCATAACCTCACCTCAATATTTATTGTAGCATTTTTTTTCAAAAAAATCTTGACATTTTTATAATTTTTTGTTGTGTATTTACAATTTTTAAGTTATACTAATAGTGAACAATTTTTTACAAGGCAGGTGAACAACTATGAAGAGCTTTTTTGATAAATTTGAAAAAGAGCAAAAATTTAATCTCTTTGTTGGAGATTTTTTAAACAAAATTTCTGGTTATCCAACTAGAACTGATATCTCTGAAGCTATTCTTTCTGAGATAAAAAGCTCAGCTAAAGGCTATATAAAAGATCTTAATTCTTTTTCTGATATAGTTCAAGCATATCTTGATGCTGTTATTGATACCAAGAAAAATTTGATTAAACAAATTAAAGAAAATTTTGAATATAGATACAATACTAATTTGGATGCCTATAATAATATTATTAATTCAAAATATTTTGATACTATTTTCACACTGAACTTTGATACTATAATATAAAATAATTTTTCTAATATAGTAAATAAAATAACTCCTTATGAAGTAAAAGATAAA
>JAHLFN010000048.1 GCA_018883725.1 Candidatus Fusobacterium pullicola
TTTGTAACTCCTCTAATACCTCTTCTTTTTTTATATGAGGCTCTGGATTCTCTATCCCTTCATCCTCACTCTCTCTATTGAGGTACTCATCTCTATTCTCATCTAGATTTCCTGTTCTTACAACAATATCCCTCACTACTTCCTCATCAAAGTAGCTATTTATCCTCTCTATATACTTACTCTTTTCCAGTGTTAGATGATGAATAAACAGAGGACTTTCAGCTCTGATATATAAAACTCCTTCTTTTATATAATCTGGCTGACACTTCTCACAAATTTTACCGACTATCTTTTCCCATTCAGCCTTTAAAATTCCCTCTTTTAATTTTCTGCTCTTTCCAACTGCAGTATCTATCATCTCACTAACATTACTCAATTTCTCTGCCATACTCTATCTCACCACTCTCCACATAGAAATTTTTTGAGTCTATTCCTAACTCTCCAGTAGAACTTAATAATACCTGAATATTTCTCTTCTCTAAATAGTTTAGTATACTATCCTTTCTATTTGAATCAAAGTATGAAGAGATATCATCTATTATAAGAACAGGATTTTCCTTTCTATCTCTTATTACCATATCTATCTCTGATAGTTTTAATGAAAAGATTATAGATTTTTTCTCCCCTTGTGAAGCTGTTGACTTAGCCTCATGTCCATTTAAAATAAATAAAAAATCATCTTTTTGTGGACCACATAGAGAAAAACCATATCTTTTTTCCTGTGAAAAAACCTTTCTTATCCTCTCTCTCAATAGCTCCTCAATCTCCTTTAGAGAAAATTTCTTTATATTTCCCAAGTGAGAATCATAGGTTAAGCTTAGCTCCTTTTTACTATCAAAAAGTTTTCTATAATTGAGATTAAGAATTATTGAAATTTTTTGTACATACTCCAATCTCTTCTCTATAACTTTAGCTCCATACTTTATAAATTCTTCCTCATATACTAAATACTCACTATCCTTTGTCCTCTGCTCCTTTAGATATTTATTTCTTATCTTCAATAACTTATTATAATTTTTTAAATCTTGGAAATACTCACTGTTAGTCTGTGCTATCTCCCCATCAAAAAAACTCCTCCTTATAGATGGAGAACCTGTTATTAAAACAATATCCTCTGGTATATAGGTTACAACATTTAGCTTTCCATAGAACTCATCATACGGTACCTTCTTATTGTTATAATAATACTCTTTTCTATTTTCATTAAATTTAACTGTGAGAGTCTTCTCTCCAATATTATCTCTATATACTATGTAGACTCCTGTCCTTTGAGCTCCATATCTCATCATCTCTGAAGCCTTTGAAGTTCTAAAACTCTTTCCAGTGGCATTGAAATATACAGCCTCTAGTAAGCTAGTTTTTCCCTGTCCATTCTTTCCAAAAAATAGATTAAGTTTTGGAAAAAATTTGACACTACTATCAATTAAATTTCTAAAATTTACATAATTTATCTCTAATATTTCCAAAGCTTAATCCACCCTACTATTCAATATAAATTTACTTAACTAAGAAACTTTGTCCAGCTGCTTCAACTTTATCTCCTGGATATAGCTTTTTACCTCTTCTTAACTCAACCTCTCCATTTACCTTTACATTTCCATCTAGGATAAAGAACTTTGCATCTACTCCTGTATCACAAACTCCTACCCATTTTAAAAATTGATCTAACTTTATAAATTCAGTTGATATTTTTACCTCTTCCATCTTTTACAACTCCTTAATTTTTTATTTAGTCTATCTCATATTGTACCATAATTTTAAGAATTTTTCTATTAAAGTTTGACTTCAAACCCTTTTTAAAATAGTATATTTTTTAAAAGCCCAATTATATTTTTTACTGATATTTTTCTCCTTAGCTTAAATATAACTTATCTTTATATGTATATAAGCAATAATAAAAAAAGAAAATACTAAAAAGCCAAATTATTTACTAGTATGACAATTAGTACTCTCTTTTTATATCTCTATTTCTTTCTAGCCTTCAATATTTTTTTGTAAGTTAAAAGAAAGGTAATTGATGCTATAGTTACAGAACTGATATCTGCGATTGGTTCTGCATAATATATTCCTTTTACTCCCATAAAAAATGGTAGTATAATAGCTAATGGAACAAGTAATATTACCTTTCTTAAAAGAGCTATGAAGATTGAGTATTTAGCTTGTCCCAAAGCTAAAAAAGTTCCCTGTATAGCCTGTTGAATCCCAAATATTACCATTCCTAAAATAAATATTGGCATAAACTTCGAAGTTAAATCAAAAAGCTCTCTATGCTCTGTAAAAATCCCCACATATACTCCTGGAAAAATTACTCCAATTCCTCCCATTACTACAGTTACAGTCAAACATACTCCCAACATTCCTTTAAATGTTTGAAGAACCCTTTTTCTATTTCCTGCCCCATAGTTATAACTTATTACTGGTTGTATCCCTTGGGTAATCCCACTCACTGGTACAGTAATCAGCTGTAGAACACTTGTTAAGATAGACATAGAACCCACATAGATATCTCCACCATATTTTTGTAATCCTGAGTTTAAAGTTAATAATACCAAACTCTCTGTACTTTGCATAATAAATGGAGATATTCCCAACATACCCGTTTTCTTTAAAATATCCCTATCAAAGTATAAACTTTTTAACCTCAACTTAATAACACTCTTTTCCGAGATAAGAAAATATACCACCCAAATTGCACTCATTGCTTGAGATATTACTGTCGCTAAAGCTGCCCCTTTCACTCCCATTCCCAATACAAATATAAATATTGGATCTAGTATTATATTGGTAACAGCACCTATTAAAACTGAGAACATAGCCACTTTAGCGTTTCCCTGCCCACTTATAAAGGTATTTAATCCCAAAGATAGCATAACAAAAATAGTCCCATAGAGATATAGCCCTACATAATCTTGAGCATATCCTATCACATTATCACTAGCCCCAAAAGCGTATAACAGTGGTGTTTTAAAAATTTGAAAGAACACGGTTAATACTATAGAAAAAACTATTAATAGAGCTGCACTATTTCCCAATATTTTCTCCGCTCTATTATAATTTTTAGCTCCTAGTTCAATAGATGCTAGTGGAGCTCCTCCCTGTCCAGCAAAGGCACTAAAAGCTGATACTACCATAATTATTGGAAAAGTTACTCCTACTCCTGTGAGAGCTAAAGATCCTACATCTTTGATATGACCTATATATATTCTATCCACTATGTTATATAGTACATTTATTAATTGAGCTAATACTGAAGGCACTGCCATAATTAAAAATAGCTTAAACAATGGTGTTTTTTCCAACTTTTCAGCTTGATTTTTCATCTTTCCACCTCTCTATTAAAAATTTATTTATATAATAAAAATAGCAAATATTTCTATTTGCTATTTTGACTCTTTAATATATCTCTAATTTCAGTAAGTAAAAGCTCTTCATTAGATGGTTTTGGAGCTGGTTTTGCATCTTCTTGCTTCTTAACTAATTTATTTACAACTTTTATCATAAAGAACACACATAGACAAATTATTGCAAAATCTAATACGTTTTGTAAAAATTGTCCATATTTTACAACAACAGAATCTCCACCTGCTATACTTGATGGCAGTTTTAAACTTAGAGTTGAAATATTTATTTTTCCAGTAAATATTCCGATGATAGGCATAATTATATCGTTAACCATACTTGAAACTATCTTACTGAAAGCTCCCCCTACTATAACCCCGACTGCCATATCTAGTACGTTTCCACGTAATGCAAACTTTTTAAACTCTTCAATAAATTTCATAATCTCTCCTTTTTCATAAGAAAGGGGTGTTATAGATATAACATCCCTCTTTCTTTTTTTATATTTTTAATTTTATTTATTTTCTAATCTTTTATTTAAAATTTCAGCTTCCTTTTCATATCCTTTTTTACCAAGTAAAGCAAACATATTAGCTTTATATGACTCTACTCCTGGTTGGTTGAAAGGATTTACACCAAGGATATATCCACTCATTCCACAAGCTTTTTCAAAGAAGTAGAATAGATATCCTAAGTGGAATGGAGTAGCTTCTGGTACAGTTACTACTAAGTTAGGTACTCCTCCATCTACGTGAGCAAGTAGTGTTCCTTGAGCAGCTTTAGTATTTACAAAATCCATTCCTTTTCCAGCAAGATAGTTTAATCCATCTAGATCAACTTCTTCAGCTTCAATTATTATATCCTCTTCTGGTTTTTCTATTAAAACAGCTGTTTCAAATAGTTCTCTTCTTCCATCTTGGATATATTGTCCCATTGAGTGTAGATCAGTTGAAAAATCTGCTGCTGCTGGGAATAATCCTTTTCCATCCTTACCTTCAGATTCTCCAAATAATTGTTTCCACCATTCACCAAAATAGTGTAATCTTGGCTCATAGTTTATTAACATCTCAATGTTTTTACCTTTTCTATTTAAGATATTTCTTATTGCTGCATATTTGTAACAATCATTCTCTTCAAATGGTGCATTGTAATCATTTTGAGCCTCTCTAGCCCCTGCCATAAGCTCATCTATATCAATTCCTGCACAAGCTATTGGAAGTAATCCAACTGGTGTTAAAACAGAGAATCTTCCTCCTACATCATCAGGAATTACAAAAGTTTCATATCCTTCTTCATCAGCTAATTTCTTTAATGCTCCCTTTGCTTTATCTGTAGTTGCATATATTCTGTTTTTAGCTTCTGCTTTTCCATATTTTTCTTCTATATGTTTTTTTAGAACTCTGAAAGCTATTGCTGGCTCAGTAGTAGTTCCAGATTTAGATATTACGTTGATTGAATAATCTTTTCCTTCTAATATATCTAATAGGTGCTTTAAATACACTCCAGAGATGTTATTTCCTACATAGAATATCTCTGTTCCTTTTCTTTTATCCTTTGGTAAGTTGTTGTAGAAAGTATGAGATAAGAAGTCAATAGCAGCTCTTGCTCCTAAATATGACCCCCCTATTCCAACTACTAAAAGTATATCAGAGTCCCTTTTAATTTTTTCAGCTGCAGCTTTAATTCTTTCAAATTCAGCTTTATCATAGTTTGTAGGTAACTCTATCCATCCTAAGAAATCATTTCCAGCTCCAGTTTTTTCATTTAGAAATTTTTCTGCTGCCAATACTTGTTCTTTCATGAAAGATAATTCTTCTTCTCTTACATACCCAAGTGCCTTAGAATAATCAAATGACAGTTTTTTCATTAATATTCCCTCCTAGTTTATTTTTTATCTTCAAGAGCTTCTATTCTCTTTTGTAACTCATCTATCAGCTTTTCATTTTCATTTACTCTCTCTCTCAAAAGTTCAATTGTCTCATTCATATTATCCAATCTACCATTGAAAGTGCTTGCATCGAAACCTATTCTATTTAACTCCTGAGAAAACTCTAGCATCAGTGCTTCTAAAATATTTAAATCCTCTTTATTTGCTTTTTTTAAATCCATATAGTCGACACTTCTAGCCAGTCCCTCGGCAAACTCATATCTAGTAACTGGTTCATTTCCATTAAATTTATATCTATTCTCTTTTATTATCCCTTTTTCTACTAAAGAGTTTATAGACTTATATGCCCAATGCTCCTTATTTAAATCTTCAAATTTTGTATCTGCAAATAGAAAAGATGATAAAGTAATCAGTAGTATTATTATATATCTCAACTCGCTTTTCCCTCCCTCTTTTTGCTTTATTTTCTTAAGTTTTCTCAACTTTTAGTATAGCATAGAACTAAAATTTTATCCACAAAATTGTTGAGTGAACCTCTCCCACTTAAAATTACTTTGTAATTTTTGAAGTGAGAGCTTCTTTCTTGGGAAGTAGTTGCTTTTGTTAGCCAACTATATTTACCAAGCTATCCCCGTAGTTCCTACGGTTCTTTTTATTTCTTATATTGCTTCTCTTATTCTTAATCCTTCAGCTAATATATTTTTACTTGCATTTATATCTCTATCATGGTATGTATTACA
>JAHLFN010000049.1 GCA_018883725.1 Candidatus Fusobacterium pullicola
GTATATTTGATTTATGCGAAATTATGTTACCAGTAGTTGAATAGAAAGGGAGCCTTCAACAAAAATGTTGAAAACTCCCTCTATTTGGCTATTTTTATTTTTTGTAAAAACTCATAGCTGAGTAGTTACAATAAAAATATAGCTAAGGAGTAACTATTATTTTTTACTTTACTGATAACTTTTGAGTATAGAAATCTCTTACATCATCCCATCTATAGAATGGAGCTATATCAGTTTTTACAGGAATTGATACTGGCTCTTCATTGTGAAGTATCTTTACAAGTATATCTCCAGCCTCATTTTTATAAAATATCCATTGGACATTTGCCGCCATACAAGAAACTTCACTTCCATTCCATGTTTGGTAAACCTTTGACATATCATCTTGTTTTTCTGACATTCCCTCTATCTCCATTATACTGATAAATGGAATTATTGTCTCAGCATGGGCAAATCTTAAATTAGCAGAGATATTCTGATTAGCTATAGCACTATCACTTGTCTCTATAAAATCTTTTAAAAGAGGTGTTGCTATATCAGTAGCTATATTCTCTCCAGTCATTCCTGGTCCTTTTTCATAGAAAGTTTTTATATTATCTAATTCATCATACCATTTTAACTCTTCAGATGTGAAATATTTTCCTATTCCTAAATCCTTTCCTATATCAGCTTGAAGTACATATAGGTCATAAAGATTAGATACGGCGTCATCAGCACTTTTTAAGATAACTTTTCCCTCTTCAGATTTTAATTGTATCTCTCCACTCTCTAATTTAGCTATAAAATCCTCTGTGAAGAATTGTTTTAGAATTCTATCTGTGTAGTTCTTAGTTTTAGCATATTTCTTATATTCAGCTTTCCAAGGCTCTTTCTCCTCATACTCTAAATATGCTGGTGATATATCGAAAAATCTTAATTCTATATCATCTTTTCCATTTGTAGATACCTTAAACTTAGTGTCTGGTGTATATTTTGAAAGTTCTTTTAAGAAAGCATCTCTACTTTGTTGAGCTCTTGTTACATAAGTTGCAACTGCATCAACCTCTCTTCCAAAAACCTCTTTATTCTCCTTATACATTCTCTTAGCTATTCCCTTTTGCTCTTTAACACCTACTGGAGTAAGTAATCCATAATTTCCCTTTTCTATCTCTAATATCTTAGCAACTTTTTCTTTTAATTTTTTACCTTTAGAAGTAAGTTTTCCCTCATTTTCAGCTAAAACTAAAAGCTCATATACACTCTTATCATATTTTGATGATGATAGGTGTCTTGAACCATGTCTACTTATATGGTTAATATAAAAAGGCTCATATCCCTTTGGAGTTTTTACTTTTACCTCTTTGTGCTTATAGGGCTGTTTTGTTCCTAAATATTTTAAATCATCTGCATCAGCAAACACCCCAGTACTAATAATCATAAACAATAACATTTTATTTTTTAATCCCATATCTTTCTCCTTTAAATTCATAATTATAAATCTCTTTAACTAATATTACTCTTTTATTTGCTAAAAGTCAATTTATAAATGAAAAATCTCTCTTTTTTCATCAAAGGAGAAATTAAACTCGATTTATTTTAATTATTTTAAGTTTTCTTTATTGAATTTCTTTACAATAGCTAAAACTTCTTCTGGAGTTTTTTGAGCCATTACTTCTTCAACTAAAGCTTCACATTTAGCTTTTTCTAAAGCCATGATGTTTTTCTTAATTCTAGGTACAGATATAGCTGACATTGAGAAAGCATCTAATCCCATTCCAAATAGAATAGCAGTAGCGTTTTCGTCTCCAGCAAACTCTCCACACATAGAGATAGTTATTCCAGCTTCATGAGCTCCTTTTATAGCCATTCTTATAGCTTCTAATACAGTTGGGTTATAAGTGTTGTATAGGTGAGAAATGTTTTCATTTCCTCTATCAACTGCTAATGTATATTGAGTTAAATCGTTTGTTCCGATTGAGAAGAAATCTACTTCTTCAGCAAAGCTTCTAGCTCTGAAAGCAACTGCTGGAGTTTCAACCATTATTCCAAGAGCTATATTCTCATCAAATTTAGCTCCTTCTGCTCTTAACTCAGCTTTACACTCTTCTAATATTGCTCTAGCTCTTCTGATTTCTGTTATATCCATAATCATTGGAAGCATGATTTTGATATATCCAAAAGCAGATGCTCTTAATAATGCTCTAAATTGAGTTTTTAAGATTTCAGGTCTATCTAAGCAAACTCTGATTGCTCTCCATCCAAGGAATGGATTTTCCTCTTTTGGTAATTGCATGTATGGAAGAGATTTGTCTCCACCGATATCCATAGTTCTTATAGTTACAGGTTTTCCTTCCATTTTTTCAGCAACTATCTTATAAGCTTCGAATTGCTCATCTTCTGTTGGGAATCTGTCGTTGTTCATGAATAAGAACTCAGTTCTGTATAGTCCTATTCCTTGAGCTCCGTTTCTTAATACTCCATCGATATCTTTTGGTGATCCAATATTAGCCCAAGCTCCTACTTTTACCCCATCTTTTGATATAGCTTCTTTATCTTTTAATTGTTTTAATAACTCTTTCTCAGCAAAGAAAGCTTCCCTCTTCTCTTGATATTTAGCTACTTCTTCTGCAGTAGGATTAATTATGATATCTCCTTTAAGAGCATCAACTATAACGTTATCTCCACTCTTAACTAATGAACAGATATTTCCTGTTCCAACTACTGCTGGTAACTCTAATGATCTAGCCATGATAGATGAGTGAGCTGTCTTTCCACCTATTTCAGTTATGAAAGCAACTACGTTTTGTAGATCTATTTGAGCTGTATCAGATGGAGTTAAGTCTTTAGCAGCTATTACTGTGTTTGGAGGTAATGAACCTAAATCTAATATCTCAACACCAGCTACGTTGTATAACCATCTTTTTCCGATATCTCTTAAGTCTGCTGCTCTCTCTCTTAAGTACTCATCTTCTAAGTTAGCAAGCATATCACAGTAATCGTCAATACCTCTTTGAAGAGCTGCCTCAGCACATATCTCTTCATCTTTTATGATATCTACAACTTCATCAAATAAGTCTTCATCTTCTAGTAATGTAATATGTCCATCAAATATAGCAGCCTTATCTTCACCTAATTTTTGTGCAGTTTTTTCTCTGATTTTTAATAGTTGCTCTTTTGATTTTTCTCTACCATTTAGTAATCTCTCTTTTTCGCAATCAGCATCACATTTTCTTTTTGAGTCAATTACTAATTCTTGTTCTTGATATAAAAATACTTTTCCTATTGCTATTCCAGGAGATGCTTCAATACCCTTAACTATTTTACTCATATTTTTTCCTCACATTCATTATTCGTAAATTTTTTAAAAAAAAGAAGGTACTTCTTACAAGTACCTTCCATCATAAAATTAGTCCTTTAAGTTTGCTAGAAGGTCTCCTAATTTTTCAACTGCTTCAGCTTCGTCAGCACCTTCAGCGTATACAGTTACTTTAGTACCTTTTTTTATTCCTAATGAAAGTAGCTTTAATAGAGATGTTCCTTTAACTTTCTTTCCAGCTTCGTTTTCAACTTCTATTTGAGAAGAAAAAGTTTTAGCTAAGCTAACGAACTCATTTCCTGGTCTTGTATGTAATCCAGTTTCGTTTGTAATTTCAACAGTTTTACTTGTCATGTTTCTTCCACCCTCTCTTAACTTTATAAAAATTCTCTCATTATCAATAGATTACTTTATTTTCCAAAATTTGTCAATTTTTTTTTGAATAAGTTATCAACTTATTATTAATTTGTTCTGTTTTAATTGACAATGTAATTATAATGGTATATCATAAAAAGTAAGAAATTTATCACTATTTAAGGGAGATGGATTAAATTGGATATAAAAATTCTAAAAGAAAATGCTCGTGAAAAAATGAAAGGATATTGTAATCTGTGTAAAACTTGTGATGGTATATGGTGTGCTGGTAAGGTTCCTGGTATGGGAGGAACAGGTACTGGTTCATCATTTAAGATAAATTATGAAAATTTAAAAAAAAATAAAACTTGTTCTTAGAACAATACATAGTGCTACTGAGCCAGAATTAACTTGCTCTTTCTTTGGTAAAGAACTATCTTTTCCAGTATTTGGTGCCCCTATTACAGGTACAAAATTTAATATGGGAGGAGGAGTTACAGAGGAAGAATACTGTAACGATATTATAGAAGGTTGTTTAGAAGCTGGTAGTATAGGTATGATAGGAGATACTGGAGACCCTACTTGTTATGAATTTGGACTAAAGGCTATAAAAAAAGCTGGCGGACTTGGAATAGCTATTATAAAACCTAGAAGTAATGAGGAGATAATCAAAAGAATAAAGATGGCTGAAGAAGCTGGAGCTATTGCTGTAGGTGTAGATTTAGATGGAGCTGGACTTGTTACTATGAAACTATTTGGACAACCTGTTGGTCCAAAATCTATAGAGGATTTAAAAGAGTTAGTAAAATCTACAAAACTTCCATTTATAGCAAAGGGAATTATGAGTGTTGATGAAGCTTTAGCCTGTGTAGAGGCTGGGGTAGATACTATTGTAGTATCAAATCACGGTGGTAGAGTCTTAGATTACTGCCAAGCAAGTTGTGATGTATTAGAAGATATTGTAAAAGCTGTAGGAGATAAAATCACTGTCTTAGCAGATGGTTCTGTAAGAGAGGGAGTAGATGTTTTAAAATATCTAGCTATGGGAGCTAAGGGAGTACTTGTTGGAAGACCTCTTATCTGGGGTTCTATAGGTGGAAGAAAAGAGGGAGTAACTACTATTATGAACACCCTAAAATCTCAACTTTCTCAAGCTATGATTTTAACAGGAACTAGAGATGTAAAATCTGTTCCTAACAAAATTATAACTAAATAATCAGGTGATAAAATTGATGTTAGATAAGATAATGATAATTAATACTGGAGGAACTATAGGAATGGTCCACAGTGATGAAAATGACCCTAATAGTCCCTTAAGACCAGCTAATGATTGGCACGAAATAACTAAGGAGCACCCTATCCTAAACAAATACTCCACAGATTACTATCAATTTGATCCTTTGATAGATTCTTCCGATATGTCTCCAGAGACTTGGAAGGATATAGCAAAATTTATCTCTAAAAATTATGATAAATATAGAGGATTTGTAATTTTACATGGTACAGATACTATGGCTTTTACAGCTTCAGCTCTGTCATTTATGTTAAAAAATCTTGATAAACCAGTTGTTTTAACTGGTTCCCAAGTTCCACTACAATTTCCTAGAAGTGATGCTTTACAAAATCTTATCACAGCTATACACATAGCTGGAAATGAGCTTTATGGAGTAAAACTTATTCCAGAGGTTTGTATATTCTTTAGGGATACTCTACTTAGAGGTAACCGTTCTAGAAAAATAGATGCTACAAATTACTTTGGTTTCTCCTCTCCTAATTATCCAGCTATAGCTGAAGTTGGTGCAGATATCAGAGTTATTAAGAATAGAATACTTCCTGCAACTAAAGAAAAATTCTATGTAGATGCTGTAATTGATAGTGAGGTTATAGTTTTAGAATTATTCCCAGGATTAAAACCAGCATACCTAAAAACTATTTTTGAAAATAATAGTATCAAAGGAGTTGTATTAAAAACCTTTGGAAATGGAAACGCCCCTACTAACAAGGAATTTTTAGATGTCTTAGAATATATCTCATCTAAGGGTATTGTAATAGTAGATATCACTCAATGTACTCGTGGATTTGTAAAGATGGGACTATATGAGGCTAGTGCAAAACTTACAGATGTAGGAGTTATCAGTGGTGTTGACTTAACCCCAGAAGCTGCTGTTACAAAGCTTATGTATCTTTTAGGAAAAAATCTACCTATTGAAGAGGTCAAAAGACTTATGCAGATAGATATGTGTGGAGAGCAAACTATTAGCCAGTATGATTTTCTTACTGAAGAGTTTAGAGATAGCTTTTCAGATAACTTTGAATATGAACTAGAGATTCCTAGTTCACTAAAGAAAGAGGACCTTATAGAAGCTGTTGTGAGAATAAAAAATATATCTGAAAGAGAGAGCTGGAGTGAAGAGTTAAATATCTCTGTTACTATTGAAGGTAAAAACTCTAATTCTAGTGAACAACTAAAGATTAATAACAATATTAATAAGATTTTACCTAGTGAGAAGAAAAACTTCCACGCTATATTTAATCATACTATAAAGTCTATCATTGATAAAAATGATAAATTAAAAATAAAAGTTCAGAGCAATATGAAAATCTCTATGGAGGCTATAAAGTTTTCAATATTCTCAGAGTATTTAAGATAATAATTAATTTTCAAAAAGATAATTTATGGTTAAAAATATCCATATTTTATCTTTTTTTCTTTTATTTTCAAGTAATTTTCGATTATTTTTTATCCATTTTATTTTCTTTAACTATAAAAAAGAAAATAAATTTTTATATTTTTGGTGTAAAACTTTTATTTCTGTTTTTTATTAAAATTTATTTTATTTTATTACAATTAAAACAATTTTTTGTCAATACTTTCTAAATTTCTTTGTGATAATTTATTTTTATTTTCTATATTTCTTCTACATATATTTTTAAAATTATTTATTTTATATATAATTATTTAGATGATATATGTTTTTTAAAATGATTAATATATTTTTTGAAATCATTTTTCTATTTTTTGATTGAAAAAAGATCAAAATAAAAGTATCATAATATTATAAGATATATTTCTAAATAGTTGGAGGAATTCAAAATGGAAAAATTTAGATTAGAGAGCGATTCGATTGGTACTTTAGAAGTTCCTGCTGGAGCTTACTATGGAGTACAATCTTTAAGAGGAAAAAATAATTTTCATATTACAGGATATACACTTAGTGACACATTTATTACAGCCCTTGCCTATGTAAAAAAAGCTACTTCAAGAGCCAACTATGAAGCTGGGGTAATCTCTAAAGAGGTAGAAGAGGCTATGATACAAGCTGCTGATGAGATTATAGCTGGAAAATTTAGAGATCAATTCATAACTGATGTTATACAGGGTGGAGCTGGAACATCTATGAATATGAACATGAATGAGGTTATTGCCAATAGAGCAAATGAGATTTTAGGTGGAGAGCTTGGAAAATATGATAGATGCCACCCTAATGACCATGTTAACTATGGACAATCTACTAATGACGTTGTACCTACTGCTGGAAAGCTTACAGTTCAACTCCTTATAAAAGACCTACTTACAGATTTACAATATCTTTATGATACTCTACAAGCTAAGGGAGAAGAATTTGACCATGTCATAAAAATGGGTAGAACACACCTTCAAGATGCTGTACCTATTAGACTAGGACAAGAGTTCAGAGCCTTTTCTCAACCTGTGCTTAGAGATATAAAAAGAATCTCTTCTGCCGTTGAAGAGTTAACATATGTAAATATGGGGGCTACTGCTGTGGGAACTGGTATTAATGCTGATGTAGAGTATGTAAAAAATGTTGTAAGAATACTTTCAGAGGTTACTGGTTTTGAATTTAAACAATCTTCCGACCTTGTAGATGGAACTAGAAACCTAGATAGCTTTGTATGGTTGTCTTCAGCTTTAAAAACTTGTGCTGTAAATCTTTCTAAAACAGCTAATGATATAAGACTTATGGCTTCTGGTCCTAAAGCTGGTCTAGCAGAAATTCTACTTCCTCAACAACAACCAGGTTCATCTATTATGCCAGGAAAAGTAAATCCAGTTATCCCAGAGGTATTAAACCAAGTTTGTTTCCAAATATTTGGTAACGATATAACTATTACAAAGGCTGCTGAAGCTGGACAACTAGAACTAAATGTTTTTGAACCAGTTCTATTTTTTAACCTATTCCAATCAATAGAGATTCTTAAAAACGGAATTGTTACTTTTATAGAAAATTGCTTGAAAGGAATCACTGCTCAAGAGGAAAACTGTAAATATTGGGTAGATAGAAG
>JAHLFN010000050.1 GCA_018883725.1 Candidatus Fusobacterium pullicola
ATAGAAAATTTGAATTTGGAGAAGGAATTGTAGGTAAGGACGTAGAAAAAACAATTAAACATGTTGGAATATTAGGACAACAAGGAATGAAAGTAACTGACGAAGTTATATTAGATATAATGATTAAAAATATTTAGTTATTTATGAATATGAATCTAAAATTAATTTTAAATGTCATTAATTTTATTTAATGTATATATTAAATTTTTAGAAAGGGGGTCTTTATGAGTAAAATTAAAGATAGCTTAATTATTAAATTAATTTTGGGAGTGGTTGTGGGTCTCATCATTGGACTTTATTGTAACGAGACTGTTATTGGGGTTATTCAGTCTATAAAGTTCATTCTTGGACAATTAATTAACTTTACAGTACCTTTAATTATTTTAGGATTTATAGCTCCTGCCATAACTAAGATGAAATCAAATGCAAGTAAAATGTTAGGGGTGATGTTATTACTTGCCTATACTTCATCTGTTGGAGCAGCATTTTTCTCAATGATTGCTGGATATAGTATAATTCCTAAATTAAATATTATATCTACTGTAGAGGGATTAAAAGAATTACCAAAAATGATATTTAGGGTTGAAATACCACCAGTATTTTCTGTTATGTCAGCTTTAGTTCTATCGCTTTTTTTAGGACTTGCTGTTGTATGGACAAAGTCAGAAGCTTTTGAAAAATTATTAGATGAATTTAATAATATTATGCTTAAACTTGTTTATGCTATTATTATTCCTATACTACCATTTTTTATAGCTTCAACTTTTGCAACTCTAGCTTATGAAGGTGGAATTACAAAACAACTACCTGTTTTCTTAAAAGTTGTTGTTATAGTTTTAGTAGGACATTTCATCTGGTTAACTGTATTATATACTCTAGGTGGAATTATCTCTGGAAAAAATCCATTTAATTTATTAAAATTTTATGGCCCTGCATATCTAACTGCAATAGGTACTATGTCATCAGCTGCTACATTACCTGTGGCTCTAAGCTGTGCAAAAAAATCTAAAGCATTAGATGACGATATTGCTAACTTTGCCATTCCACTTGGTTCAACTGTACACCTTTGTGGTTCTGTACTAACAGAAGTTTTCTTTGTTATGACTGTATCACAAGTTCTTTATGGTGAATTACCTGCTCTAGGTACTATGGTATTATTTATAATTCTACTTGGAATATTTGCTGTAGGAGCACCTGGAGTTCCAGGAGGAACAGTTATGGCTTCATTAGGAATCATAATATCTGTTCTTGGATTTGATGATAGTGGAGTTGCTTTAATGCTTACTATTTTCGCTCTACAAGATAGCTTTGGTACTGCTTGTAATGTAGTTGGAGATGGAGCTCTAGCTCTTATGTTAAATGGAATTTTTAAAAAAGAATTAGGCTAAAAAATAGTTTAACTAATATTAAATATTTAAATAGAGAGGAGAAAAATTTTACTTAGTTAAAGTGAAACTTTCTCCTCTTATATTTTTAATTTATTTTTATGGACAAAATTTTATTTTAAAGCTATACTTTTATTAAATAGAACATAAAAAGGAGAAAGTTATGAAAGGTAAGTATTTAATTGTTGATAAATCCATACTTCCTGATTATTTTGAAAAGGTTATTGAAGTGAGAAACTTACTTCGAGATGGAAAATTTCAAAATGTCAGTGAGGCTGTAAAAGAGGTCGGAATCAGTAGAAGTACATACTACAAATATAAAGATTTTATTTTTTCTTCCTCTGATAGTAATATAGGTAGAAAAGCTCTTATTTCTATTATGCTAGAGGACAAAAAAGGAGCTCTATCTGAAATACTGAACTTCTTCTATTCCTTAGAATGTAACATAATAACTATCAATCAGAATATACCTATCAATGAAGTAGCTTCTATCATTATCTCAATGGATATCTCTGATACTAAAATTCCTATAGAAGAGATTCTAACATCTTTAAAGAATATATCCTATGTTGTTTCTGCAAGATTAGTTGCTTTAGAATAAAAAAATTCAATTACAATTTCCTAAGATATAAAAAAATGTAACTATTCAACTACTAAAATAGCTGAATAGTTACTTTAAATATCTCTTCTTATAAAACTTATATTAATTTAAAATTTTTAATTCTCTTTATTAATAAATTAATAATTTTCTTTTCTTACTTCAAAATAACTTTGAGAGTAATTACATACTGGACATACTTCTGGAGCTTTTGGTCCTACCACTAAATGTCCACATACACGGCACTCCCACATCACTTGAACACCTTTATCAAATACTTTTTGCATCTCTACATTTCTTAATAAAGCACGATAACGCTCCTCATGTGATTTTTCAATAGCTGCTACTTTACGGAATTTTTCTGCTAATTCTGGGAATCCTTCATCTTCAGCATCTTTTGCAAATCTATCATACATGTCAGTCCACTCATAGTTTTCTCCCTCTGCTGCAGCTAATAAGTTTTCAGCTGTATTTCCTATATGTCCTAAAGCATCAAACCATAATCTTGCATGTTCTTGCTCATTTCTTGCAGTAGATAAGAAAATTTCTGCTAATTGCTCATATCCCTCTCTCTTAGCAATTTCTGCAAAATATGTATATTTATTTCTAGCTTGGCTCTCTCCTGCAAAAGCTTCCATTAAATTCTTTTCAGTTTTAGTTCCAGCATATTTATTTTCAGATTTTTTCTCCTCTTTAATTTCTTCAAAAACTGATGCTGGTTGCTTACAAATAGGGCATTTAAATCCCTCTGTTAACTCTCCTTCATGGATATATCCACATACTGTACAACGATATTTTTTCATATTTTTTCCTCCTAATTCAAAACTTCTATCTATATATCTTGTATGTAACATTTTTTCCGATAATTCACTTAAAGGCTTTCCATAAAACTCTTTATATAGTTTTAATAACTCCTTATTTGTATCACTTCTTCTATTTTCTAAATCTCTATCTTTTTTATATAAAGCTTCTATTCTCTTTTTACGAAGTTCATCTCCCTTTTCAATTGTACCCTTTGGTTGACCTCCACCACTTATACATCCTCCAGGACATGTCATCACTTCGATAAAATGGTACTCTTCTCCTGTTTTCTTAAGAGTATTTATAAATTCTCCTGCCATCTTAGTTCCATAAATAACCGCTATTTTTAGCTCTAAACTACCTATTTTCACAACAGCTTTCTTTATATTTTGCATCCCACGAATAGGTTCGAATTCAAATAATAATGCTGGAGCTTCCTCACCTGTTATATATTTATATGCAGTTCTTAATGCTGCTTCCATTACTCCACCAGTATTTCCAAAAATAACTCCTGCTCCTGAAGCCTCTCCCATAAGAGAATCATACTGTCCTTCTTCTAATTTTGAAAAATCTATCTCTTCTTCTTTTGCCCATTTTGCTAACTCTCTAGTAGTTATTACATAGTCCATATCTCTCATACCTGAGATACCTAAATACTCTCCTGCTGCTCCCATCTCATCTCTACGAATTTCAAATTTTTTAGCTGTACATGGAGTAACTGCAACATTTACTATATTTCTAGGATCTATATTTTTTAATTTAGCAAAATATGTTTTTATTGTTGGTCCCTGCATACCTATAGGACTTTTTGAAGTTGAGAGGTGTTCTTTCATATCTGGGTGGTAAATTTCTAAATATTTTACCCAAGCTGGACAACAACTTGTAAATTGAGGCAGTGGTCCTCTTTTTTTAGTAACTCTCTCTATAAGTTCTGACGCTTCCTCTAATATTGTCAAATCAGCCCCAAAATTAGTATCTAAAATGAAATCTCCTCCTAATTTTCTTAAAAGTGAGATCATTTTTCCTTGTAAAAACTCTCCATCAGCTTCTTCAAACTCTTCACCTATTGCCACTCTCACAGAGGGAGAAGTTGAAAAAATAACTATTTTTTGAGGATCTTTAATAGCTTTTTTTACATCATTATACTCATATTTCTCTGTTATACTTGATGTTGGACAAACATTTGCACATTGACCACAATTTATACATACTGCTGTATCCTTCGTATCAACTAACTTATATGTTCCATGAACACCAATATATTTTTCACAAACCTCTTTACATTGACCACACTTAATACATAGAGCTTCATTTCTCATTATAGAAGGATTGCTCTCCTCTATCGGAACTCTTACACTTTCTGATAAATGTTTCATTTTTATCTCCTTTCTTTAAATCTATTAAATGCTTTCTTTATCTACTTAATTTAAAACAACTTTGTAATTAATACAATTATATAGTAATTATATTATTTGTCAAGTACTTTTTACTTTTCTTTTTTCTTATCAAAACCTTATTATAAAAAAAGAGTTTTATAAATTTGATAGATTAATCTCTCTACAAATTATGATAACTCTTCTCTGTGAACCTCTCCCACTTAAAATTACTTTGTAATTTTTGAAATGGGAGCTTCTTTCTTGGGAAGTAGTTGCTTTTGTTAGCTAACTATATTTACCAAGCTATCCCCGTAGTTCCTACGGTTCTTTTTATTTCTTATATTGCTTCTCTTATTCTTAATCCTTCAGCTAATATATTTTTACTTGCATTTATATCTCTATCATGGTATGTATTACA
>JAHLFN010000051.1 GCA_018883725.1 Candidatus Fusobacterium pullicola
AAATATTAAAATTTTTAGACATAGTTAGTAACTGCTCCTTTCATTTTAGGGGGGATATAATATTTCTGGACAATCTATTATACCTTAAAGGTTGGGAGTAGTTCACATAAATTTTAAGTTAACAGAAATAATTTATGGATTAGGAGGGAAAATGAAAAAGATTTATGATGTTATAGTTGTAGGAGGAGGGCACGCTGGAGTAGAAGCGGCACTTGCTTCAGCTAGATTAGGAAAAGATACAGCTATATTTACTTTATATTTAGATACAGTAGCAATGATGTCATGTAATCCTTCGATTGGTGGTCCTGGAAAGAGTAATCTTGTGGCTGAAATGGATATTTTAGGTGGAGAGATGGGAAGACACACTGATGAATTTAATCTTCAGTTAAAACATCTAAATGAGAGCAAGGGACCTGCAGCAAGAATTACAAGGGGACAAGCGGATAAGTATCTGTATAGAACTGAGATGAGAAAAAAACTTGAACATACAGAGAACTTACATATGATTCAAGATTGTGTAGAGCAGATAATAGTTGATGAGGGAGAGATAAAGGGAGTTAGAACTAGATTAGGTCTATCTTACTTTGCTAAGGCTGTAATTTTATGTACAGGAACTTTCTTAAAAGGAAAGATAGTTATAGGGGATGTGACATACTCTGCTGGAAGACAGGGAGAGCAATCAGCTGAAAAACTATCAGACTCTTTAAGAGATCATGGAATACATATAGAGAGATACCAAACAGCTACACCTCCAAGACTTGATAGAAGAAGTATAGACTTTTCTAAAATGGAGGAGTTAAAAGGAGAGGAGCATCCTAGATATTTCTCAATTTTTACAAATAAAGAGAGAAATAATGTAGTTCCTACATGGCTTACACACACTACAGAGAAGACTATAGAGGTAGCTAAGGAGATGTTAAAATACTCTCCAATAGTAAGTGGAATAATAGAGACTCATGGACCTAGACACTGCCCATCTCTAGATAGAAAAGTGCTTAATTTCCCAGATAAGACAAATCATCAAATATTCTTAGAATTAGAATCTGCTGACTCAGAAGAGATCTATGTAAATGGGCTTACAACAGCTATGCCACCTTTTGCTCAAGAGGCGATGATGAGAACTATAGCTGGATTAGAGAATGCTAAGATAATGAGACATGGTTATGCAGTTGAGTATGATTATGCTCCAGCTTCACAACTATATCCTAGTTTAGAGAGTAAAAAGATAGCTGGACTGTATTTTGCTGGACAGATAAATGGTACATCAGGTTATGAAGAGGCAGCTTGTCAAGGATTTATGGCAGGGGTAAATGCTGCTAGAAAACTTGATGGAAAGGAACCAGTAATAATTGATAGAAGTGAAGGATATATAGGAGTTCTAATTGACGATATCATACATAAGAAGACACCAGAGCCATATAGAGTATTACCATCACGTTCAGAGTATAGATTAACATTGAGATTTGACAATGCTTTTATGAGATTATATGAAAAGGCAAAGGAGATAGGACTTCTATCTCAAGAGAAGTTAGATTACTTAAAAAATGCTATAGATATAGTAAATAGTGAGATAGCTAGACTTAGAGAGATAAGTGTACCTATGGTTAAGGCAAATGAGCTTTTAGAGAAATTGGGTTCTAATCAAAAATTCTCTAAGGGAATAAAAATTGGAGAGCTTTTAAAGGTTAAAGAGGTAACTTATGATAGCTTAAAGGATGTTACAGATGTTGGAGATTATCCAGAATTTGTAAAAAATCAGATAGAGACAATTATAAAATATGATATCTTTATTCAAAGAGAGAATGAGCAGATAGAAAAGTTTAAAAGATTAGAAGAGATGAGAATACCTAAGGATTTTGATTTTTCATCGGTTAAGGGGATATCAAATATAGCAAGAAGTGGATTAGAGGAGATCAGACCACTTTCAATAGGTGAGGCTTCAAGAATAAGTGGAGTGACAGGAAATGATATAGCTTTACTAATAGGATATTTAAAATAATATGTATATAAACAAAAATAAAAAGATTATTTAGGAGATTTAATGAGTATATTAGATGTAAAAAATGTCAGCCATGGATTTGGTTCTAGAGTAATATTAGAAGATGCTTCTTTTAGACTTTTGAAAGGGGAGCATATAGGACTTGTAGGAGCTAATGGTGAGGGAAAAACAACATTTTTAAATATAATTACAGGAAATCTTATGCCAGATGAGGGAACTGTAACTTGGTGTAATCATATTACTACTGGTTATTTGGATCAGTATAGTACATTGGAGAAGGGAAAAACTATAAGAGATATCTTAAAGTCTGCCTTCAATCATATGTTTGAGTTAGAAAAAGAGATGATGGTACTATATGAGAAGATGGGAGATTGTTCACCTGAGGAGATGGACTCTCTTATGGAAGAGGTAGGAGAGATTCAAAGTATACTGGATAGTGGAGATTTTTACTCTTTGGATTCAAAAATAGAGGAGTATGCAAAGGGATTAGGACTTATGGATATAGGGCTTGAAAGAGATGTATCAGAGCTTTCAGGAGGACAGAGAGCCAAGATATTACTAGCTAAAGTATTACTAGAAAATCCAATGATACTTATACTAGACGAGCCTACAAACTTCCTAGATGAAAATCATATAGAGTGGTTAAAGAACTTTTTACAAAATTATGAAAATGCTTTTATATTAGTTTCACATGATATACCATTTTTAAATTCAGTAGTAAATGTAATTTACCATGTAGAAAATGCTGTATTAACTCGTTATACAGGAGATTATTATCAATTTAGAGAGATGTATGAGTTAAAGAAGAGACAGATAGAGCAAGCATATAAAAAGCAACAGAAAGAGATTGAGCATCTAAAGGATTTCATAGCCCGTAATAAGGCTAGAGTTGCCACTACAAATTTAGCTAAGGATAGACAAAGAAAGCTAGATAGAATGGAGATTATTGAGATAGCTAAGGAGAAACCAAAACCAACTTTTGGATTTAGCTCAGCTAGAACTCCAAGTAGAGAGGTTATAACTGTTAAGGACTTAGTAATCGGTTATAATGAAGCTCTAACTAAACCACTTAATTTCACTGTTGAAAGAAATCAAAAGATTGCTATAAAGGGAGTAAATGGACTTGGAAAATCAACTTTATTAAAAACTTTATTAGGAAAATTAAAACCATTAGCTGGAGAGGTAGAGCATGGACAGTTCCTAGAGATAGGATATTTTGAGCAGGAAGAAAAGGCTGGAAATACTACTACAGCTCTAGATGAGATATGGAATGAGTTTCCGAGTATGACTAATGCGGAAGTAAGAGCTGCCCTTGCAAAATGTGGATTAACAACAAATCATATAACAAGTCAGATGCAAGTGTTATCAGGAGGAGAAAATGCTAAGGTACGTCTATGTAAACTTATGCTTAGAGACATTAATTTACTTGTTTTAGACGAGCCAACTAACCACCTAGATATAGATGCTAAAGAGGAGTTAAAAAGAGCTTTAAAAGAGTTTAAAGGAACGATAGTATTGGTAAGCCATGAGCCAGATTTCTATATGGATATAGCAACAGAGGTTTGGAATGTAGAAGATTGGACAACTAAGATAGTATAATTATTACTGTCTATATACAATAAAAAGTTTTATATTTTTTAACCTAATGGGCAAGAAGTCGCCCACCTCTATAGGTGGTGCGATGAATTGCCTAATTTTTTTCTAAAAATTGTGGTATAATATAGCTAAAAGTAATTTTGATAGATTATATGGAGGTGAACAGATGAAACAACTAAAA
>JAHLFN010000052.1 GCA_018883725.1 Candidatus Fusobacterium pullicola
ATCCAAATATGGAGAGTGGTTATGGAAGGGCCGATATAATACTTATTCCAAGAAATAAATCTTGGGCAGGGTATATTTTGGAGTTAAAAAGAGCAAATACCAATGATATAGAAAAAGAGGCAGAAAGAGCCTTTAATCAAATAGAAGATAAAAAGTATGAAACACTACTAAAGAAAAATGGAGTAAAGGATATAGTGAAAATTGGTATAGTTTTTGATGGAAAGAAAGCTGTAGCTTATTATTAAAAAAAGAGGAGAGGAGTATAGCTATGAAAAAAGTACCTATTGCAATAGAGGATTTTAGAGAAGTTAGAGGGCAAGATTGTTATTATGTAGATAAGACAAAGTTTATAGAGGATATATTAAACGATGGATCAGAAGTAAAACTATTTTGCCGTCCTAGAAGATTTGGAAAAACTCTTAATATGTCTATGCTCAAATATTTCTTTAATATAGAAAATAAAGATGAAAATAGAGAACTATTTAATAGCTTATATATAGAGAACTCTCCTATGATGAAAGAACAGGGAAAATATCCGGTTATATTTATTAGTATGAAAGGGATAACTGCTTCTACTTGGGAGGGAGCACTAAAAAATATACGAGATAAAATATTCAAGTTATATAATGAGTATGACGGGAAAATTAATCATATATTGACAGAAAATGAAAATAAAATATTCAATAAATTTGCTGGAAAAGAGAGTGACGAAGAAGAGTTAAAAACTGCTCTATCTTTTTTAACCTCTTTATTATATAAATACTATAACCAAAAGGTAATTGTACTAATAGATGAATATGACTCTCCTATAATTTCAGCTTATGAAAAGAGATATTATAATGAGATGAGAGATTTTTTAAGAGCTTTTTATGGAGATGTACTTAAAACTAATAATTATTTAAAGATGGGGATACTTACAGGGATAATAAGAGTAGCTCAAGCAGGAATATTCTCTGATTTAAATAACTTTACAAATTATACAATACTAAATAATGAATATAGTGATTGTTTTGGGTTGGTTGAAAGTGAAGTAAAAGCAATGCTTGATTATTACAGCATTGGTTATGAGATGCCAGAGGTAAAATCTTGGTATAATGGGTATAGTTTTGGAGAAAATGAGATATATAATCCTTGGAGTATATTAAAATATGTACAGTTTAAAAAGGTAAAATCATATTGGGTAAATACCTCAGGAAATGCTCTGATTTTAAATATGCTATTAGCTTCAAATTCAACTGTTTTTGATAATCTAAATGACTTAATAAATGGTAAAGATATAATGGTATATATCAATGAAAGCATAAGAATGGGGGATAATTTATCTCCTAACAATATTTGGGAAATAATGCTATTTTCTGGATATTTAACAGTGAAAGAAACACTTAGTGAAACAATGTTTGTTTTGAGAATACCAAATAAAGAGATACAAAGTCTATTTAAAGGCTTATTCGTAGATGCTATTTTCAGAGAGAGTAGTAATGTTGGAAGTTTAGTCCAAGCTTTGATTACCAAAAATATCTCTCAAGTAATAAAGAGTTTAGAAGATGTAGTTATTAATGCGATTAGTTTCTATGATATAAGTAGAAAGTATGAGAATCCCTATCAAGCATTATTAGGAGGATTTTTATATGCCTTAGATGATTACTATATAATGGATCCAAATATGGAGAGCGGTTATGGAAGGGCAGATATAATACTTATTCCAAGAAATAAATCTTGGGCAGGGTATATTTTGGAATTAAAAAGAGCAAATACCAATGATATAGAAAAAGAGGCAGAAAAAGCCTTTAATCAAATAGAGGATAAAAAGTATGAAGCACTATTAAAGAAAAATGGAGTAAAGGATATAGTAAAAATTGGTATAGTTTTTGATGGAAAGAAAGCTGTAGCTTATTATTAAAAAAGAAAGAGGAGGTATATAGATGAGAAAGATAGGAATAGGAGTATCAGATTTTAAAGATATCATAGAACAAGAGTATTTCTATGTAGATAAGACAAAATTCATAGAAGAGATATCAGAGAATGGAGCAATAGTACAACTAATAACAAGACCAAGAAGATTTGGAAAGACATTAAATATGTCGATGTTAAGATATTTCTATGATATATCTGGAAAAGATACAAATAGGAAGCTTTTCAAGAATCTATATATAGAGAACTCTGCAACAATAGAGGAACAGGGAAAATATCCAGTTATCTTTATCTCTTTCAAGGATATCAAAACAAATAGTTATAATTCATGTATTGAGGCAATAGCAATTTTAATTGAGGATTTGTATAAGGAGCATCGTTATATAATAGATAGATTAGATAAGTTAGATAGACCAACATATTTAAAATATGCAACTAAGAATGCAAGTATAGAAGAGTTAAAAAAGAGTATTAAGATATTAAGTACATTTCTTAATAACTATTATGATCAAAATGTCATACTGTTAATAGATGAGTACGATACACCAATGGTATCAGCTTATGAAAATGGTTATTACGATGAGATAAAAAGTTTTTTTACAGGATTGTTTGGAAGTGCATTAAAGGAGAATCCAGCACTAAAAAAAGCGGTATTAACAGGGATAATGAGAATATCTAAGGAGAATATATTCTCTGGACTGAACAATATTAGAGTAAATACTATACTAGAGAGTGATTTTTCACAATATTTTGGATTGACAGAGAAGGA
>JAHLFN010000053.1 GCA_018883725.1 Candidatus Fusobacterium pullicola
ACCATTTGGTCTGAATCCTTGTTCTTTTTCTCTGTAAACGATAACTTCTTTCTCTATTATTTGTACTGGAGCTTCCTCAACAACTACTGGTGCAGGTACAACTTCTTTAGCAGAAGCAGCTGCAGTAACAACTAATAAAGATCCTAATAAAAGTGCTAATCTTTTCATAAGTATCTCTCCTTTTTTTCATAAATTTTTCTCAAACCCATCACCAAATAGGTTTGATATTCTCCCGTTGATATAAATATACCTCATTTTACCTTATTTGTAAATAGTTTTTTTATTTTTTTTTATTTTTTCTTGTTTTTAAACATAGAGATTTTAATATAATTTTTCCTCCACATCAATCAAACTCCTTATTTCTAGCTACTTTTCAACAAAATAATATCCTTTCAATAAATAAAAATATTTTTTTATTTGTTGAAAATGTGTTTTATTTCTAATATTCCATTTTATTTTTTTCCTAAATAAAAACAGGAGTTGCACTATGTTAAAGCATAGTCTCAACTCCTTTTTCACTTTTTTATATTTTTTACTTTAATTTCAACTTAATATTAGAAAGTATAGTTCCATCCAACTATAAAGTCACCATAATAATTTTGTGAGTTTGTTCTCTCACTAGTTTTTACAACATCAAGTTCTCTAAATTCATATGCATATTTTCCATAAACATTTAAAGATTCAGTTACTTGGTAAGAAGCCCCTAAATAAAATCTATTTCTTCCAAAGTCTTTATAAATATATTCTGTAGGAGCTGCCTCTTTCTTTCCACCTTCATAATCTACATCTGCTGTTAAAGTTATTCTAGCTTCTGTTGAAAGTGTTAATTTTTCCCCTTTATATAAGTCAGCATATAATCTGATTTGGTTTTCTAAATATTCTGTCTTATCTCCATCTACTGTATTTCCTATTGATTTCCAGTAGTTTACAAACCATGCTGCCTTAAAAGCACCATAACTAACTCCCACTGGGAAAATTTCTGCCTCTAAGTTGTCATTTCCATTTCCATTTACAGATTGATACCAAATATCTGCAGCTCCAAATACCATTCCATAATTCCATGCTGCTCTTCCATAATATCTATCATAGTCAGATTGTCCTCTATATCTAAATCCTAGATGTAAATTTTCATTTACTTTATTCCAAACATCAAACTGCATTCTTCCATTTGTACTATCAAATCCATTATCTGTATCAATTGTCCACATTTTTCCAGCTTGAACTGCAAACGACCAGTCTTCATAAGATAGTCCTACAGTTGTAGTAAATGTAGTAGCTCCTATATCCCCATTTGTGCTTCCAGATACATTTTCTATCTCTAATTCTTGTCCTATATTTGTAACTTTTAATGCAGGTGCTTCTGCCATTGCTCCTACTGATATAACTCCCATAGCTGCTAATAATAGTGCTAATCTTTTCATAATTTTATCCTCCCAATTTATCTATAAAATTATTGTGACAAAATTTTATCTCCCAATTCATTTTTTCATCATAATATAATCACAAACTATTTTTTAGAAAAAATCAAGATATTTTTTATTTTCCACATATTTTTACATTCTTTTTTTAATTTTTATGTTTTATTTTAAAATTTAATGTTGACTTAAGGAATAAAAAGTTGTATTATTATATCAAGATATTTATTGTTCGCGAGTACAATTTAAAGTTATTTGGAGGGGTATTATGAAAAAATTTTTATTTACTGCTATAGTAACATCATTAATTTTAGCTGGTTGCTCATCTACAAACATTGTTAACAATCCAAAAAGTGATAAAAAAATCACATGGGAAGTTGGTGGACATCTTCCAGCACAAAAAGGTTATGAGAAAAATATTGGAACAGCTGGGGTATTATATGGTTCTCTTGAGGGGAAATATATCGTTGTTGGTGGAGGAGCAAACTTTCCTATAAAACCAACTGCTGAGGGTGGTCCTAAAGTTATGTATTCTGACGTTTATCTATTAACAGATAATAACGGAGAAGTTACAGTTGTAGAACATACTAATCTACCTCATGAAATTGGATATGGAGCATCTGTTACTACACCTCAAGGAGTTTACTATATAGGTGGAGCTGCCAATGCTGAACAGGACAATGATATCTGGTTCTTATCTATGGATATAGGAAAACTAAAAATGGAAAAAATTGGGGATCTGCCTTTCACTTTCCAAAATGGTGGAGCTATTGAAAAAGATGGTAAACTCTATGTTTATACTGGAAAACAAGCTGGACAAGCTTCTAACAAATTCTACTCTTATGACTTAACTACAAAAGAGGTTAAAGAGTTACCACCTGTTCCCGGAGAAACTAGAACTCAATCTGTTTCTCAACTTTTAAATGGTGAACTTTATGTATTTGGTGGTGGAAACTCTAAAGCATTTGTAGATGGATATAAATATAATTTTGATACTAATACTTGGACTGAGGTTGCCCCAGTTATAATTGATGGCAAAGAGGTGTCAGTATTAGGAGCTAACTCTGTAAAATTAAATGATAGTGAAATGATGGTAATTGGTGGATTTAATAAACAACTTTGGAATGATGCTAACTACTATTTAGGAAACTTAAAAGGAGAAGAGCTTGCTAACTATAAAGCTAAGTATTTTGGAGCAGACCCTTATGAGTTTGGATGGAATAGAGATATATTAATTTATAATGCTTCTACTAATAGTTGGAAATCTATTGGAGAGATTCCATTTGATGCTCCTTGTGGAGAGGGATTAGTTCTAATTGATAACAAAGTTTTCTCTATCAATGGTGAGATTAAACCGGGAATAAGAACTGACAGAGTATTTACTGGTACAATTATCAACAAATAAGTTTTTAATTTTATAAAAATTCTCATAAATGAAAAGAGTTATTGAATAGTTAGAGCTATTCAGTAACTCTTTTTTTATTTAATTATTCTTCCAAAGAAAAAGAGATAGAGCTGACAACTAGGGATAATCAACTCTATCTCTTCGGGAGAGATTTTTTATGTTTATATATATCAATGTTGTTACTAGCATCTTTTTCCCTCTTGGGAGAGAGGGAAAATCTTTGGGGAAAGTTTTATGAAAAAATTATCACTATTATTAATATACTATTTAGACTTCTTTATTCATAAAAAAGTTTAAATATTTTTTATTTTTTTATAAGTAATATTTTTATCTCATCTTTTATTACTTATACTATTTAGACTTCTTTACTCATAAAAAAGTTTAAATATTTTTTTATTTTAACCCTTCAATTTTTTCTAATAATTTATAAACACTTGTTCCTAGACCTTTTGGTACTCCTTCTTCTAATACTGTTATTTTTTTCCCTCTTTCAATAGCTACTTTTATTTTTTCTCTATCATAATCCTCTTTTACAATATGTTTTCTCTTCTTTTTTACCAATGGCACTCCTAAAGCTGCTAATCTCTCTTTAAAATGGTCAGTTGGTTCATATGATTGTTCATTTGTTACTTCATATTTTTTATCTTCATCTGTAATTTCAGAATGATGTAATAATAACCATATCTCAAAAAATGGATTGCTTATAGCATAGCCATAGCCTTTTTCTCTGCATTTATTTAATGTTTCTTTCCATTTTTCCAAATTTTCTGGAGCAGTATTTTCATCCACATCACTTACTATCCAAAATTCGTCATCTGGATGCTTATCAAAATCAAAAATATCTTTCTTTTCTTCCTTATATTTCTCTATTTTTTCTAATAATTGCCATGGTTTACTTTTTCCTAATTCTCTTATCTCTTCTTCCGTTCTATCCCTTTCCTTTTTAACTAATATCTCTTCTTTGATAGAAATAAACTGAATCTTACTTTTTACTTCATCATATATCTCCGTTACTCTGCCAAAATACTCTTCTTCTGTTACATTTCCTTCACAAGATAAAAATATTAACTTATTACTCTCTGGTCTTATCTCTCTTCTTGGAGTTCTTGAAATCTTAAAAGGTTTTCTCCTAGTCGTCTCTACCATATTTTTTCACTCCTTATAACAGGAATTGCTCCAAATCTTCCATTCAAATAATCCTTTAAAGCATTTTGACCCTCTTCTATCGAAAAATTTGAAAATGGTTTTAATTTTGTTTCTCCTAATCTATTTTTTTCAATAAACCAAATCTCATCTTGAATCAAATCATCTAAAGTCAATAAATTTATATCATGACTTGTAAAAAATAACTGGTTATTAAATCCTTCATTTGCTTCTAAAAAATATTGTATTAAATATTTTGAAATTTTTGTATGTAAGCTTCTATCTAATTCATCTATAAAGTACATAGTATTTTTTTTCTCTTCTAGTCTAAACAACATTGGTAACAAATCTACTACCCTTTGAGTTCCATCAGATTCATCATCAATATCGAAATCTACTATCTTATTTTCTAACTTGTGCTCAAATTTTAATTGTCCAAAAGATTTCTCTCCATTTTCTTCTATAAAAATATAGTATTTTCCATTTAATACAACTATTCCATGCTCTGTATCTTCGATATCTTGAACTATTTCTTCTGGAAGTCTTAGTTTCTCTCTTATCTCCTCTAAACTATTTTTTTCTTCAGAGACAGTTACATTGGTTACTCCTGTATCTAAAATTTCCAACTTTTTAGAAATAAATTCTCTCAATAAATTATCTTGTTTTATTCTAATAGGTAATGCTTGCACTTTAGTTGTTGGAAATATTATCTGAATTCTTTTAAACCAATCTATTATTTTACTAGCTATATCATTAGCATTCTCATTTAACTTAGACAAATACAATAAATTTTTTTGTTTTTCTGAAAATCCTTTTACTAAAACTCTTGCTACTTCATTTTCATCTTCATTAAAAAATCTCTTAGAACACTCAGATAATTCTATCTTAGTTATTCCATCTTTGCTAGTCTCTCTTTTAAAAATTGGTTTTAAATCATCTTCAGTCAATATCATCAACCATTCTTCATATACTTGTTTTCTATCTATTACAAATCCATACTCATAGACCTCTCCATCTATATACATCATAAACTGAAAAAGAGATTTATTATCTAATTCTTCTGAATTTCCTTTAAATTGCTCTATTCTTATTGTTTTTTCACTTAGTTGCCCTTCTAATATAAAATTTTTTACAAAAGCTAGTGATTTTATAAAATTTGATTTTCCAGAGGCATTTGGTCCAAAAAATGCAGCTCTTTTCAATACTTCCCAATTTCCATTTCTTGTTTCTAATGTAGATATAAATTTTTTATCTTTAATATCTTTTGAAGGAAACATAGTGAATTCTATTTCTTTTCCTATGGACTTAAAATTTTCTACTATATATCTTAATAACATTTTTTCCTCCCTTCCTTTCCAATTTTATTATACTATATCTCTTTCCAATTTTTAACCATTTTTTATAAAAAAAACTCCAGCTTTTACACTGGAGATTTTCTCAATTATAATACATTGTATTTTTCTATCATAGCTTTCATTCTATTTAATGTTCTTGTTTTACCAATTATAAATAGAACGTTGTATAGGTCAGCACCTCTAGCTTGTCCAGTTATTACCGCTCTTAATGGCATATAAACTTTAGCTGGTCCCTCTCCCATCTCTTCTAATGTAGAGTGTAATAATTCTTTAGCTTCCTCTATTGTGAAGTCCTCTTTTTCCCAAGCTTCAAGTTTTTTCATAAATAACTTGATAGACTCTTTTCCAACTAGGTCAAGGATAGATTCATTTAATTTCTCTACACTTTTTCTCTCTTTTTTGTTCATATCTTCAGTTACTACTGGAAGTTCAAACGTATCTTCAAAGTAAACTGCCGATTCTTTAGCTATCTCTTTTAATGTTTGAGCTGACTCTCTTAAGATTTCTACTATCTTAACAAGAGCTCTATACTCATGTTCAGAAACCTCTTCTCCAACATATCCTAATTGTCTAAAGAAAGGTATAGCTAAATCTGTTAATTCATTTATATCTTTCATTCTCATATGTTGGTTATTTACCCAACCAAGTTTTACAAGGTCAAATACAGGTCCTCCAAGAGAAACTTTATCTATATTAAAGTTATCAATGAACTCTTGTAATGTAAATATTTCTTTGTTTTCTCCAAATGAGTATCCCATTAATCCTAAAAAGTTTACTATTCCCTCTTTTAAATATCCCTCTTCTTTATACCAAATTAAAGATACTGGATTTTTTCTCTTAGATATTTTTGTTCTATCTGCATTTCTAAGTAATGGCATGTGGATAAATTCTGGTTGATCCCATCCAAAAGCTTTGTATAATTGAATATGCTTAGGTGTAGAAGCTATCCACTCTTCAGCTCTTATAACGTGAGTTATTCCCATTAAGTGATCATCTACTACGTTTGCTAGGTGGTAAGTAGGGAATCCATCTGCTTTTAATAGTACTTGGTCATCTATCTTATTATTTTCAAATACTATATCCCCTCTTAATCTATCATGGATAATTGTATCTCCTTCATAAGGCATTTTTAATCTGATTACATATGGTTCTCCTGCTTCTAATTTAGCTTGAATCTCTTCTGGAGTTAACGAACGACAACATCCATCATATCCAGGAGCTTTTCCCATAGCCTTTTGTCTCTCTCTTAATTTATCAAGTCTATCTTGAGTACAGAAACAGTAGTAAGCTCCTCCTTGCTCTACAAGCTTTTTAGCATAGTCTCCATATAGGTGGAATCTTTCTGATTGTCTATATGGTCCATACTCTCCTCCAACATCTGGACCCTCTGCATAATCTAATCCTAACCAGTGAAGAGCATCAAATATCATTTGCTCTGAACCTTCAGTATATCTATTTTGGTCTGTATCCTCTATTCTTAAGATAAAATCTCCATTGTTAGATTTAGCAAAAGCTAGGTTGAATAGTGCTATATAAGCAGTACCTACGTGAGGATCTCCAGTAGGTGATGGAGCTATTCTTGTTCTTACTTTCTTTTCCATTTTATCCTCTCCCATATAAATAATAAATAGTTTTCTCTAAATTCTATCACAATTTTAAATTTTTTTAAAGAGTTATTTGAATTTTTTATCTGACTTTATTCCATCTCAAATATCCATTGATAAAAATATCAATATCTCCGTCCATTACAGCTTTGATATTTCCAGACTCACAGTTTGTTCTATGGTCTTTAACTAAAGTATATGGTTGGAATACATATGAACGTATCTGATTTCCCCAACCGATATCACTCTGTTCTCCCTGTAATTTCTTCAACTCTTCCTCTTTCTTTTTCATCTCTAACTCTATTAATTTAGATTTTAAAAGTTTCATAGCAGTTTCTCTATTATTTAATTGAGATCTCTCTCTTTGACAAGTTACTACTATTCCAGTAGGAAAGTGAGTAATTCTAACAGCTGAGTCAGTCATATTTACGTGTTGTCCACCAGCTCCACTAGCTCTGTAAGTATCTATTCTAATATCTGATGGCTCGATATTTACCTCAATACTATCATCTACCTCTGGTACTACCTCTACAGAAGCAAAAGAAGTATGTCTTTTCTTATTAGCATCAAAAGGTGATATTCTTACTAATCTATGAACTCCCTTTTCACTCTTTAGGTATCCAAAGGCATTCATTCCCTCTACCATAAAAGTTATTGATTTTATACCCACACTATCCCCTGGCATAAAATCCATCTCACTAATCTTATACTTCTTATCACTACACCATCTCGAATACATTCTATACAACATATCAGCCCAATCACAAGCTTCTGTTCCACCAGCTCCAGAGTGTATAGTAACTATTGCGTTGTTAGAGTCATAATCACCATCTAATAGAAGTCTTGTATCAAAATGCTCTACATCTTTTCCTAAGATAAGATGTTTTTCCTCTAGTTCCTCTTGAAAATCTGTTTCTCCTTGTTCTACAAACTCGATAAGTACCTCTTCATTCTCAAGCTCAGTTACTAGATTTTTAAATTCAGCTACTAACTCCTTCTCTCCATTCATCTCTTTTATTATAGCTGAACTTGTTCTTTTATCATTCCAGAAGTTATCCTCCATTGTCTTTTTCTCAAGTTCGGCTATTCTATTTTCTCTCTTTTCTAAGTCAAAGAGACCCCCTAATATCTTCTATCTTTTTTTTGTATTCAGAAAACTCTCTCTTTATATCTAGTATATCCAAAATATCCTCCTATAATCCTAATTTTCTTTTTACATCTTGTAGACTCATTAAGCTATAAATCTCTCCATCTATTGAAACGTTTGGACCTTTTGAACATCTTCCAAAACATCTCTTATTTGTTAACATTATTTTTCCATCTTGAGATAGTCCATTTTTATCTATTTTTAAAAGTGCTGCAATCTCATTAAATATCTCAAATCCACCAGCTGGACCACAACTCATTCCAGTACAGATAGCTACCTCTTTTACATCACTTACTTTACTTCTGAATTTAGGGTAAAAATTTATTGTATTCTCAATAGATATCTCCATTAACCCCGTTTTATCAGCTATAAATTTTTGAACCTCCTTAGGTATACTATCAAGCTTCTCCACAACGAAATTTAGTATCTTTACATCATCTTTCTTATCCTTTAATCCATCTATAAACTCTTCTAACTCTTTATAAAAATCTTTATCCACCATAACAATCCTCTCTTTAAAAATGAAAATTAATCTAATGTTATTAAAATTGCTACAGCTGTAGCATACTCCTTTGAATGAGATATAGAAAGTTCAATTTTTTTATTCCTCATAAAATTTTCTAATTGATTTTTGAAATTTACTACTGGTTTTCCTAATTCATCACTCAATATCTCAATATCAATAAGGTTAAATCCCCTTACACCAGTTCCCATAGCTTTAGATATAGCTTCCTTAGCTGAAAATCTTCCAGCGTAGCTAGCAACCTTTCCAGCCCCTTTTTTTTCTATTAGCTCTATCTCGTTTTCAGTATATACTCTTTTTTTAAAACTCTCATTCTGTATAGCTTTTTCTATTCTAGCTATCTCTACAATATCATTTCCTATACCTAATATCATCTCTATACCTTTTCAAATACATCAATATTTACATCAATAGTAATCTCTAAATTATCTAAGGCAAAAAGTCTATCTACTCCAGCCCTTGGACTTCTCCATTTATATGGAGTCATATCAAAAAGATTTCTTATACTCTCATTTTCAGCTATAAATGATTTTCCAGTACAATTTACAGTTTTACAATGTTTAAAGATTTTTAAATCTTCAACTGGTGAATAAAATTCAGTTCTAACATTTTCATAAACTACCTCTTTTAACTCAAGCAAATGTTTCTCTCCTGTAGATACAACTATCAGTTTACCTCCAGCTTTTAAAACTCTCATCTTCTCCTCTGGAACAATCTTAGCAAACATACAGATTACAAAATCCATACTCTCATTAGCCAGTGGAATATTCATAGCACTTGCTACTAACCACTCTATGTTCTTATATGTTTTAGCTGCACTGATAATTGCTTCTTTTGAGATATCTATACCTATTATGTTACTCTCTACTCCTAAACTCTCTAAAAATCTCTTTATATTTCCAGTATAATATCCCTCTCCACAACCTATATCTAGAATATTTACACTTTTTCTATTTCCAAGATTTTCAAGTATTAAAGAGTTTACTCTATCAGATATTATCTTATAATAATCCTTTTCTAAAAATCTCTTTCTACTTAGTACCATCTCCTTATCATCACCAGGAGTTTTACTATGTTTTTGATTAGAAAGCAAAAGGTTTAAATACCCTTGCTTTCCCATATCAAATGAGTGATTACTCTCACATCTATAAGTTCTTTCATTTTTAATTAACTCTTTTTTACATACAGGACAAATTATCATTTTTTCCCCTTACATCATCTTATAAGCTTTTTTTGTATTTTCATTGGTAGCTTTGGCTACCTCTTCAAAGGTAATTCCCTTTATTTCTGCTATCTTCTCTGCTACATGTTGAACATAGATAGGCTCATTTCTCTTACCTCTGTGAGGAGTTGGAGCCATATATGGACAATCAGTCTCCAATATCAATCTATCTAATGGAATATTCTCTACAACTTTAACAAGAGTTTTAGCATTTTTAAAAGTTAATACCCCACCTATTCCTAAGTAATATCTATCTATAACCTCTTTTGCTGACTCAACAGAACCTGGATAACAGTGAAAAATCCCTCCTACATCAGGAAACTCCTTCAATATTGTAAGTGTATCCTCCATAGCATCTCTTGAGTGTATTACTACAGGTTTTCCAACTTTTCTAGCTAGCTCCATCTGTCTTCTAAAAAACTTTTGTTGTACCTCTTTAGGCTGAGTCATCCAGTGATAGTCCAGCCCTATCTCTCCTATTGCTAGTACTTTATCATTCTTAGCCAACTCCTCTAGCTCTTTTTCTACCTCATCAGAGTACTCTGCTATATCAATCGGGTGTATTCCTACTACAGCATATATAAAGTCATTCTCATTAGCGTACTTTACACTTCTTCTACTACTCTCTATATCATAGCCAATATTTACAGCAAACTCTAAATTCTCTTTTACTCTTTGTAAAACCTCAGCTCTATCCTCATTAAATTGCTCATTATCTAAATGAGCATGTGAATCTATCAACTTCATATTTACTCTCCTAATCACTCATAAAGTAACTATATCAAAAAATTTTTAATCTATTTAATTATATCTTTAAAATCCTCTTCAGTAAATTTGTATCTCTTTCCACAGAAGTGACACTCTGCTTCTAGCTCTTTCTCTTTACTAAATATATCTTTCAATTGATCCTTTCCTAAAGTGATAAGCCCTTTATAAAATTTATCTGCTGAACAGTTACAACTATATTTTACCTCTTTTTCCTCTAATATCTCATATGGCTCTACTAACCTTTCATAAGTTTCATCTGTCATATCTTCATAAAGAAGTTTTGCTATTCTTTTTATATCCATTCCTCCAGCCATAAGTTCTGTCATAGGTCTAATAGCTCCTATTTTCTCTTCTAAAGCTGTTATGAAATCATCTTCTGCTCCAGGTAGAAGTTGTATCATATATCCGCCTGCATACTCAACTGTATTTTCATCCTTTAATTTCACTCCTAAAGCTATAACTGTTGGTGTTTGCTCTGAGTTGTAAAAATAGTAAGCTAAATCTTGAGCTATCTCTCCAGATTGTATCTCTGATAGTCCTACATAAGGTTCCTTTAATCCCATATCCTTGATTATCTTTAAAAATCCTTTTCCTACTAATCCTCCTACATCTGATCTTCCATTATCTTTTAGTGGTACATCAGCTGTTGGATTTGATAAATATCCCTTTACTCCACCATTAGCATCTGCAGTTACTACCATATTATTTAATAGTCCATTTGTATCTGTTCTAAGAGTTAGTACATCATTACCCTTTAGTGTACTTCCCATTATTACTCCTGCTGTAAGTAATCTTCCAAAAGCATCAATAGCTGTTGGACTACATTTATGTATATTTTGTGCCTCTTGAACTATATCTGTTGTATCCACAACAAAAAATCTTGCATTTTTACTTACTCCTCTAATTAATTTTCCCATTTCTCTATCACTCTCTTTCTAAAATTTATCATATTTTATAATTGATTTATATTCTCTATAGTTTTTTTCACTTAATACTTTCATTAAATCTAAGTTACTATTTATTTTCCCATTTTTATTTAGATATTTTCTTATATCCTTTATCTCTCCCTTATCTAATCCATAATAACCTAGTACTACATCACTAGCCTCATTAATATAAAGAGGTTTTTTCTCTATTTGAGTCTTTACTCTCAGTTTTTTTCTCAATTTGTCAAAGGTAGCTTGACCTATCCCCTTTATTCTTTTTAACTCATTAAGATTCTCAAATCCTCCAGTTTCCTCTCTATACTCCACAATAAGAGTCGCTAATTTAGGAGTAACTCCCCCCTTTATAAGTTCCTCTTTAGAAGCTGTATTAACATCTACATATTTACTCTCTTCATCTAAAACATTTTCACTAACTATTATATCAAAACTCTCACTATTTGCAAAAGGATTTCCATAAACTATTCCCAGATTTAATAAAAGAGTAAATGCCACAATTAAAATTTTCTTCATATCTCTAATTTCCCTCACTTTTTATTTTTTAATTTTAAAAACAACTCTTTTTTAGCTCCCATTCTCTCTTCCATCTCTCTTATATAAAGAGCTGGATCCTTAGGGTTTACATATCTTTCAATATAATCTCTATACTCAGTCTCTGGAATAACTATTTTAGTAATAGCTCCTCCACCTAATCCCATAGTAGACTGATTCTCCTCTATCATCTCAATATTAAATACAGACTCACATCCTAATTTTGAATACCCTATATTCTCTCCCCATTCCATTATGTTTTTTTGTCTATATAGATAATATGGATTCATCTCCTTTTTCTCCACTAATTTTCCTATAGCCTCTGTTATAACTTTTCCATCTAGCTCCACTCTTTCTTGACTCTCTTTAAATAGATTTGAAGCTCTTTTAAATGCCAATGTGTGAATTGTTAAATTTTCAATATCAAATTTTTCCAATTCATTAAAAGTAAATAGCACATCTTCAGTTGTCTCATCTGGAAGTCCAACTATTATATCCATATTTATTATAAATCCTATATCTTTTGCTTTTTTATAATATTTTTCAAAATTCTCTCTATCGAATCTTCTATTTACCTTTTTTAAAGTTTCCACCTTAAATGTTTGTGGATTTAAACTTATTCTATCAACACCATACTGCTTAGCTATCTCTAGTTTTCTATCCGTAAGAGTATCCTCTCTTCCAGCTTCAAAGGTAAACTCTCTCACGTCACTCATATCTATATGAGTATTTACAGCTGAAAGTATCGCTTCTAAATCCTCCTCTGTCAATGTGCTTGGGGTTCCACCTCCAATATAGATTGAAGAGATTTTAAAGTTTTCCTCCTTTAGAAACTCTCCTGTTATCTCTATCTCCTTCAGTAGAGTTTTTACAAAATCCTTATAGTATCTTCCAACACCACTATTTATCTCATATGAAGCAAACGAACAGTACTTACACTTAGTTGGACAAAATGGTATCCCTATATATAAATTTATATGCTCTCTATCTAAAAATTCTAGCTCTTTTTTTACAACCTCTATTAAAAGTTCCGTTTTCTCCTCACTAACGATATAGAAATCTTTCATAATCCTTCTTATCTCATCATAACTATAACCTAGAGCTAATAATCTTCTCACTACCTTAGTAGGCCTCACTCCCATAAGACCTCCCCAAGAGTAATTTTTCTTAAAGAATTTTAGTATCAATATCTTTACCATTGTTATCTCTTGGTCTTCAAGTCTTCCATTTTGATCTGGATAGATAAAACTCTCTGTTTCTCCCTCTATAGTTAATGTTATAACTATATTTTCTTGCTCTTTTTTTACCTCTATATCCAATGTTTTCTCTAGAGCTTCTGGAACCATCACTCTAGCAAACTCTTCGATACTTCTATGATTCATTTGAAATGTCGAATTGATTATCACTTTTTCCTCCAATTATCTTAAGTTTTCTCTATACTCTTCTAATGAGATTATACCTTGAGAATATAGCTCTTCCATAGCATTTCTCATTAAAATCATTCCCATTTTTTTATTACTCTCTATCACACTCTCTATTTGATTAAGCTTATTATTCAGTATTAGATTTGTTACTGCTGGAGTTGAAAGAAGTATCTCATAAACACCTCTTCTTTTATTCTCCTTTGTCATTATCAATCTTTGACTAACTATTCCCTTAAGAGTTGTAGCTAATTGTAGTCTTATCTCATTTTGTTCTCCACTTGAGAATACATCTATAATTCTGCTGATAGTTTCCGTTGCTCCATTAGTATGAAGAGTTCCCAACACAAGATGTCCAGTCTCTGCCGCTGTCAATGCTGCCGAGATACTCTCTCTATCCCTCAACTCTCCTACCATAATAACATCTGGATCCTGTCTTAATACACTCTTTAATCCTTGAGCAAAGGAGTAGGTATCTCTTCCAACCTCTCTCTGTCTAATTAAAGATTTATCACTTTTAAATATGTACTCTATAGGGTCTTCTAATGTTATTATATTAAGAGCTTTACTTCTGTTTAACTCCTCTATAATTGAAGCTAAACTTGTACTTTTTCCACTTCCACTAGGTCCAGTTATCAAGATTAATCCCTTTTTTATCTTAATTAATTCTTTTATTATCTTAGGTAATCCTAGTTCATCTAAAGTTTTAATATGGTTTTCTATCACTCTTATAGAGATTGCTATATTTCCCTTTTCCCAATGAAAATTAGCTCTATATCTTAAACCTTTTACATCCTCAAAGCTACAATCTAACTCCCTTTCTTGATAAAATATATTTCTATCCCTCTCTTTTAGAATTAACTCTAATATAATGGATAGATACTCTTTATCTACAGTTTTTTCACCTATTCTAACAAGTTTTCCATTTGCTCTAAAGGTCGGTAGTTCTCCACAAACCAAGTGTATATCTGATGCTCTTTGTTCCCTTGCCTGTATCAAAAGTTCTTCAAATATCATACTATACCTCCACTTATTAAGTTAGTGTGTAGATTTTACTCTATATTATACCATTATTTCTCCATTCTTCAAATAGAAAAAAATTCAATTATATGATATAATCAAAAGAAAAATTCGAGGTGGTATTTTGTCTTATAAAATTATTTTTACAGATTTAGATGATACTCTTTTAAACTCTGAAAAAAAGATATCTTCAGTTGATAAAGAAGCTATTATGAGAGCACAAGAGGCTGGAGTAAAATTTGTATTAGCTTCTGGTAGACCTACCTTTGCTATGTATGATTTAGCCAAAGAGTTAGAACTTGATAAATATGGTAGTTTTATTCTATCTTTTAATGGTTCTATCATAACTGATTGTAGAAGTGGAGAAAATATATTTGAAGCTAGCCTTACAAAAGAAGATCTACACCTAATGTATGATTTTGCTAAAGAGAATAACACTCATATTCTAACATATATAGATGATGAGGTTGTTTCTGAAACCGAGAGTGAATATATAGATGTTGAGGTTACCCTTACAAAAATGCCTCATCATCTTACTAAAAGCTTCAAAGAAACTGTCAATAAACCAGCTGTTAAATGTATGCTTTTAGAGGAGCCAACTTACTTAAAAGAGGTTGAAGCTAAACTTAAAGCTACATATGGAGATAAATATAGTATTGCTATTTCTAAACCTTTCTTCCTAGAAGTTACTAAACTTGGAGTAGATAAAGGGGTAGCTTTAAGAAAATTAGTTGAAACTTTAGGATTAAAAATTGAAGAGAGTATTGCCGTAGGAGATTCATACAATGATTTACCTATGTTAAAAGCTGCTGGATTAGCTGCTTGTGTAGAAAACGCTAATGAGGATATCAAAAAAGTTTGTTCTTTCATATCTAAATCTAACAATGATGGTGGTATGGCTTATCTAATTGATAAGTTAATTTTCAACAAATAGTTATCTATAACAAAACTTTGTTTATAAAATAACACCATATTTTTGATAGAAATGTATTAACTTTGTGAAGAAAATTGTCATAGGAAAAACACAAACTTTTAAAAGTTAACTTTTTTATTAATTTTTTTATTTTTTTCTTTACTTTTTCTTTTCTAGTGATATAATTAAAAAAGCAGAGGTTGTTATTTTTAACAACCTTATTTTTTATCTTTTACCATAGGAGGTTTTATGAGAAAACTTATACTTTCTTCTCTTTTATCCTTTCTTATCCTAGGATGCTCTGCTATTCCTGAGATTGAAAGACGAGAGTTTACAAAAATTTCAGATATCAACATTGATAATCAAAATAGTGTTGAGAAAAATCTATTTATAACAGATAGCTGGTGGTTAAGTTATAACACTTCTCCTACCCTAAGAAATATAATTGAGATGACATTAAGTTCAAACAAGGATATAAAAACATCTCAACTTAATATTGAAAAATCATATCAAGCTATTACCCTTGCTAAATCACAAAGTGGATTTAACTTAAATCTAAATGGTAGTGGTGTTAGACAAAAACTAGATGAACATGGAACAACACCTCCTCCATTTAATGGAAAAATAATAGATTTAGGAGCTTTAAACTTACAAGCTTCTTATGACCTTGATATCTTTAATAGAGTTGGAGCTTTAGCTGAAGAGGCTGAATATAAATCTCAAGCTACTCTATTGAACTCTAAGTGGATTACCTTAAATATCTCTATACAAACAGCTAAACTTTATTACTATTGGAATTATCTTATAAGTGAAAGAGAAAATTTACTAAATCAAGAAAAAATAATAGCTGACTTAGTTTCACTTGAAAAAGAAAAATACAATATTGGAATGGGGGTAGAAGAGGATTATCTAAATGCTCAAAGTCAACTAAGAGATATCCAATCATTATTAAAACAAAATCAGTTAAATCTTGATGTTACTTTCAATTCACTAAATAGCTTAAGTGGAAATGAGCATACTGATGAACTAAAAACTCTTTTAAACAACTGTAGTAATGATACTCTTGCTATTGATATTCCAACTTCTATTAGCTCAGATATTATTACTCATAGATTTGATGTTGCTTACTATCTAATGTTAGTTCATGGACAAGAAAAACACTTAGAATCTGCCAAGGCTGGTTTCTACCCTCAATTCTCTATAACTGGTCAATATGGATTTGAAGCTGTAGATTTCAATAAAGTTTTACAAAGAAGCTCTCTAGCTGGATTTATTGGAGCTAGTGTATATCTACCTATCTTTAATATGGGAGCTATCAGAGCTAACTATAAAGTTGCTGGAATAGATTTAAATATTTTAATTGAAGAGTATAATCAAGCTGTTATTAATGCCTATACAGATATTAATAATGAACTTTTAAAATCTAAAACTATGGAAAGTATCTTAAAAGAAGAGGATCAAAATCTACTAAATGATAAAACAATTTGGGAAAACAACAATCAAAGATTTGAAATTGGAACTCTTTCAAACTATAGTTACTTAATAAATAATTTACAATGGTTACAATCACAATTAGATAACAATCAAAAACATTTTAACTTTATAACTCAACAGTTAGATTTTCTTAACTCAGTTGGAGGAGCATATAGTTTAGGAGGAAATAATGGAACAAACAAATAAAAATATACAAGCTAAGAAAAAAATAGGAATGTTTCTTGGAGCTATCGCTGTAATTGGAGCAGTTTATGGTGGATATTGGCTTTTACATGGAAGAAACTTTGTTGAAACTGATAATGCCTATATCAATAGTAATCAAAATATAGTTACTTCTCAAGTAAGTGGAGTTATTAAGGCTGTTTATGTAGAGGATACTCAAAATGTAAAAAAGGGAGATTTAATTGCTGAGATAGATGATACTGATTATAAAATCGCTCTTGATGAAGCTATAGCTTCTTTAGGAAAAACAGTTCGTGCTTACTCTAACCTTTCATCTAATGTAAAAGTTAACAGTGATAGTGTTGAAGTGAAAAGAAGTCAGTATAATAAAGCTAAAGTTGACTATGATATGGATTTAAAATCATATAAAGCTGGACTTATCAGTAAACAACAATATGAAACAAGTAAAAGTAATCTTGAAATTGCAAAGGCATCTCTTAACCAAAGTATAAAAGCATTAGAAGAAGCTAAGATACAAGCTGATAGTGTGAATATCTACTCACACCCTGATGTTCAACAAGGTATAGCAGGTTATAAAAATGCCTACCTTAACTATATGAAAACTAAAATCTATGCCCCAGAAAGTGGAGTTGTAGCTAAAAAAGCTTTCTATTTAGGACAACAAGTAGCTCCATCTCAACAACTTTTATCAATTATCAATCTTAATGATATCTGGGTAGATGCTAACTATAAAGAGACTCAATTAAAAAATATTAAAGTTGGAAACGAAGTAGAGATTCTTAGTGATATCAATGGTAAAAAATATAAAGGATATGTTCAAGGAATTTCAGGGGGATCTGGAAGTGCACTTTCACTTCTTCCAGCACAAAATGCCACTGGTAACTGGATTAAAGTTGTACAAAGAATTCCAGTTCGTATAACTCTAGATAAAAAATCTCTTGAAGAGAATGGTACTCTACCTATAGGTAGTTCTGTTATAGCAACTGTTGATGTAAAATCACATAAAGATGGAGATATAACTTACTCTTCTTCATCAACTAACCTTTATACTTTAAATGAAAATGAGATTAATAAACAAATAGCCTCTATTATAGCAGAAAATCTTAATAAGAAATAGGAGGTAATACTATGATGTCTTTAGAAATTGTTATGGCAACTCTAGCTTTAGCAATTGGTTCTTTTATGAACGTACTAGATAGTACAATTGTAAATGTTTCCCTCTCTCATATTGCTGGAGATTTTGCCGTAGCTCCTACACAAGGAACATGGGTTATTACATCTTATGCTGTAGCTGAAGCTATATTCTTACCATTAATTGGTTGGCTTACAAAAAGATTTGGAATAGTAAAACAGTATATGGTAGCTACACTACTTTTTACAGGAGCCAGTGTTCTATGTGGATTGAGCTTTTCCTTTGAGTTTCTACTATTTGCTAGAGTTCTACAAGGAATAGTAGGAGCTAGTATGATTCCTCTTTCTCAAACGCTTATGTTAGGCTTCTATCCTAAGGAGAAAAAGGGAATAGCTCTTGGTATTTGGTCTATGACTGTTATATTAGCTCCTGTATTTGGACCAATGATAGGTGGATGGATTACAGACTCTTTCTCTTGGAGATGGTGTTTCTATATCAATATACCTTTTGGACTTATCTCTACTTTCATAGTTTATTCTATATTTAAAAAGAAAGGGTATAAGGACAAGATAGAGAAAGCTCCTATTGATATTTGGGGTCTTGTATTTCTTATCATTGGAATAGGTTCTCTACAAATTATGCTAGATAAAGGAAATGACTTAGATTGGTTCTCTAGTCCTTTAATCGTTGGACTTACAATTATAGCTTTTATATTTCTCGTGCTCCTTGTTATTTGGGAGTGGTACCAAGATAATCCAGTTGTAAATATTAGACTTTTCCTCAACAGAAATTTCTCTGTTGGTTCTGTCTGTCTTACTATTGGTTCTATCGCCTTCTTTGCTGCTGTTGTAGTCATTCCTCTATGGCTTCAAAACTATATGGGATATACAGCATTAAAAAGTGGGCTTACAACATGTACAATGGGGATATCATCTCTATTTTTAGCTCCTATACTTGGAAGTATGTTGACAAAATATGATGCTAGAAAGTTCGCTATGATAGGATTTTTGGCTTTTGCTATATCATCCTTTACCTTTAGTTACTCCCCAGATGTAACTTCTGGTTATATAGCTTTCTCAAGATTTATTACTGGATTTGGGCTTGGATTTTTCTTTATTCCATTGAATGCTATCACCCTTTCTGATATTCCACCAGAAGAGCTAGCTGGTGCCTCTGGTTTATACAACTTTATGAGAAATATTGGAAATAGCTTCGGAACATCTCTAGCTACAAACTTCTGGAATAACAAGATGGCTTTCCACCATGAGGAGATGGTAGCCTCTATCCAAAATGGAAATCTAAACTTTATAAGCTATATTAATAGTATGAGTGGTACTCTACATGATAAATTAGCGTATATTAATGAAATTATTACACTTCAATCTGCTATTATGGGGGTAAACGATATAATACTGGTAAGTGGTATCATGATGTTAATTCTAACTCCATTTATATTTATAGCCAAAAGAAAATAATCCATAAAAATTAATTATTCAATCATAAAAAAGCTTAAGAGTCCTTCTAAAATTTTGGAAACTCTTAAGCTTTCTTTTATTGAAAACTGAATATCTATTACATTATTTTCATAAAAAACTCTTTTATTATCCCACCAACATCTATTCCAAATATTGATTCTGCAATCATCTTTATTAAAACTATTGAGGTTACTATTAAAAACATAGGTTTTATAAATTTTGTTCCCTTAGTAACTGCTGTTTTAGCTCCCAATGTAGCTCCAAATATCATAATTATCCCTATTGGAATTGAATAGAAAAAATTTACCTTTCCTAAAAATATAAATAGAAACATACTAGCTAGATTGCTTGTTAAGTTTAAAATTTTAGCATTTCCACTAGCATTTGTAAAATCTAACTTAAAAATTCTGATAAGAGCAAAAATTAGAAATGATCCTGTACCCGGTCCAAAAAAACCATCATAAAATCCCATTACTACTCCCATTACTCTGCCAGCTGTTATATTTTCACTATTTAAACCTATAAAATTGTTTTCCTCTCCCATTTTTTTATTTACCATTGTATAGATTAGAACTAATAATAGTAACACTATTGCTATTGGATAAAGATATTTTGAATCTATTAAAACAACAGTTTTTACTCCCAATAGAGCTCCAATAAAAGAGAACGGAGTTATCTTTTTACAAAGTTCCCAATTCACCTTTCCAGAAGTTGCAAATTTTAATGCACTTGCTATCGTTCCTATACTAGAAGATATCTTATTAGTTCCCAATGCCACATGAGCTGGTATTCCTGAAGCAAGATAAGCTGGAACAGTAATCAATCCTCCTCCACCAGCTACAGCATCTATAAAAGAAGCTACGAAGCAAGCTATCCCTAAAAATATAAAAGTACCTATATCAATATGATTTAAAAATTCTTGTAACACTTTACTATTTCCTCCAAATTATTTTATTTATATAAAATTAGGAGGATATTGCAATATAATCTTGCAAAAGCCCTCCTCAATTTTCAATTATTTTCTATAGATAGGAACGATCTCTTCCTCTTCATCATAACTTTCTGTCTTAGCTTTATAATCAAACATATGATTTTTATTTTTTGGTATTGTACAGAAAATATTTTCTCCAGGATTTACTATCTCTCCCTCTTTAATATAAACAGCTCCAGATATATAATCTAAAATTCTTTGTGATTCCTTTCCATCTAAATCCATAAGGTTTATATGAACTATTTTATCTCTTTTTATATATCCTACACATTTTTTACAATCTTCATATTTTTTAGGTTTTACAAATACAATATCAAAATCTTTTTCCATCTCTTCTCTCCTTTTTTATTTTAATTTTACCACAGCGGGTAGTGAAAAGTCCACCCCATTATATCTTAGTATTGCTGCATCTGTTCCTATATAATCTTCAACCACAGCTGTTCCTACTAGATTTTCCTCATATCCCAATACCTCTCCTCTATACTCGATAGCCTTCCCTTGTTTATAAACATTCATTTGAGTTCCTATCTGAAGGTTATTAGAAGATCCTGAATTTATAATTATTTTACTTCCTGTTTTTTGTACTACTGCAGCTGTCCAAGGCATTGAATCAATCTTATTTACTATCTTTTCTACTCCTTGAATTACAGCAGCTCTAAAAGCTTCCTGTTCTAAACTTCCATATGAACCATAAGTTCCTGCTCCTAAAACAGTTCCAAATTTTACACTAGAACTTCCCTCACCTGTCTCTGTCCATACCTTTCCATTTAAAACATCTATGACTTTTAACTCTATTACTGCCTCAGCTCTTTGCTCCTTACTCTTAGAAAAAAGTGAGCTACTTCCTGTTGTATTTAATTCATATTTTGTTACACTTCCTACAACTACAAAATCTGTATCTAAGAACTTTTGCTTAGCTAAAATAGATTTCTCACCTAATGAATTTGAAAAAGCTAACTCTTCCATTACAGAATCTAAATCATCTCTTTCTAATACATTAAATCTTCCAGAGTTAGAAAACTCAGAAACCAATATATCTTTAGTGATACTGTCTGTTCTTTGTGTTCCAAATCTTGAATAGTTCTTAATCTTTCCTATAACTACTCTTCTCTTAGGAGCAAGATTTTTCTTATATGTATTATAATCTCTCAAATTTGAAATATTATCCTCTTTTTTTACACTGCTTCTTACTTCTCCACTACTACATCCAACTAGTAATAAAGTTGTTAAAAAAATACCAATATATTTTTTCATGCTATCACCTACAGTTTTTCAAGTACTATTTTGATTATCTCTTCAGCTGGAAGTTCACTTGTAAAACCTGCTGCCTTACGGTGTCCTCCACCATTAAAAATAGAAGCTATCTCGTTTACATCTACATCGTGTTTACTTCTCATACTTCCTTTTATAACTCCTACTTTATCCTCTCTTAAAAAAAGTGATACCTCAGCCTCTTTTAAAGCTATCAATCTCTCTACAATCCCTTCAGTATCCTCTTTCCTACCATTAAATCTATCTAGTTCAGCCCTTGACATAAAGTAATAAACTAATTTTTTCTCCTCATTATACTCCATATCATACATAGCTTTCCCTAAAAGTTTTATAGCTGCTAAGGTTTTTGTATTAAAGAACTCTCTCACTATCTTTGAGTTATCTATACCTACTCTTTTTAATTCACTAGCCATTTCAAAAGTTTCTGTTGTTACATTATTGTGAGTAAAATTTCCAGTATCATTTACAAGTCCTGTATATAGAGCTTCAGCCATATCTATATCAATCTCTATTCCACAGAATTTTAAAAATTTATAGATTAACTCACTTGTAGATGATATTTCAGTAACACAATTTAAATCTCCATACATAGTGTTACTTATGTGGTGGTCAAAATTTATTACAAATCTATTTTTTAATAGTGCCTTAGCATCTCCCAATCTATCATCTGTTGCTCCATCTACACATATAACTAGATTAAAATCATACTCTTTTGTCTCATCATATTGTTCTATACTCTTTAAATCTTTAAGATAACTTATATTATCTGAATATTTATCTTGTAAAATAAATCTAACTTTTTTTCCTATTTTTCTAAGTCCTAATGTTAGGGCAAGTCCTGAGCCTATAGCATCTCCATCTGGATTCACATGAGATACTACAACTATATTATCACTCTCTAAAATCTTATCTCTTATCTCTAAAAATTCTCTCAAATTTTCTCCTCCAATCCTAAGGCTTTTCTTTCCTCTTCTGTCATTCTCTTTAATCCCTCTCTATATAATTTTTCTGGATCATGTCCTAATTTACTAGCCATAAGATTCATAACTGCTATCTCTACCATGGCAGCAGCATTTCTTCCAGAAGAGATATATAGAGTCATCTTTGGAACCTTATTATCTAAAACCTCTGTTTCACTATTTTGATAATCTACTGTTGTCAAATAGTCGTTACAACACTCCTGTTCTCTCAGCTCTATTACTATATCCAATTTCTTATTTATTCTAACAGCACCTAAACCATACAGAGTTTTTATATCTATTATTCCTAAACCTCTTATCTCCATAAAATATGGAAGGTTAGCAGAAGTTCCAACTATATCTCCACTAGTGTCCTTTACAAACTTTACCAAGTCATCAGCCACAAGTCTATGTCCTCTATGGATTAACTCTAAAGCTGTCTCACTCTTTCCTACTCCACTCTTTCCAGTAAGTAGAACTCCAAAACCATACATCTCTAAAAATACACCATGTACTGATATATTTGGAGTAAAATATGTCTCCAAATAACTATTGAAATTAGCTATCATCTGTGATGCTTTCTTATATGAGCTTCTACATAGTATCATTCCTCTTTTCTTTACTAATTCGTAGAAATACTCTGGTACCTCTACATCATCAGTAAGTACTAAAACTGGTAACTGAAACTGAAGATAATTTTCTAAATTTTTTATCCTTACCTCTTCTGGTAATGTACTCAAAAATTTAAACTCAGCCTTTGAGAAAATCTGAACTCCATTATAAGCTGCGTCCTTATAATTTTCTACATATCCAGCTAAAGCAAGTGAGGGTCTATGTATACTTGTTGTCTTTATGAAAGTATCATCTAATCTATCCTCTCCCAAAAGAACTTTTAAATTGAATTGATTTTTCAACTCTTTAACTGATAGTACCTTTCCGTTATTCATATCCTTATCTCCTTGCTTCTTTTTATTAGCAGTTATCAATTTTTGAGATTCCTTCATAAAATACTCTGCCGAGTTTACACCCATCATCTTCAATCTATAATTTAAAGCCGCTGTCTCAATGATAATTGCTAAGTTTCTTCCCTTTCTAACTGGAATATTTAATTTTGGTATCTTACTTCCTAAGAACTCCTCGTACACTTCATCTAGTCCAAGTCTATCATAGAATTTTTTCTCATTCCACTCTTCTAAGACTATTAATAAGTCTACTCTTTTCATCTTTCTAGTTGCCTTTATTCCAAAGAGTGTAGTTACATCAATCTTACTTCCATCTTTCAAGTTATCTAGAAAAAAATGGCTATCCATTATAGTTTTATCAACTCTATTATATCCCTCTAAATCATTTTCAGCTACTCTTTTTATCATCAGATGATTATCTGTAATCAGACGATGTCCTCTTTCTAAAAGCTCTATTGTTACTCCTAATTTGGCATCTTCATATCCAGTCAATAGAACTCCCATTCCCATAACATCTAAGAAAATATATCCATCATACATCTTCTCTTCTGCTAATCTCTTAGATAGAAAAAATTTAGCCTCTCTTATTGTAGCAGAGGTTCTTCTCTTACTTTTCAGTATTGTTCTACCATTTTTCTTAGCACTCTCTATCATCTCAGGAAATACAGTACCCTCATTAGTTATTATTAAAGCTGGAAAATTATATTTAAAGTACTCATCAAATATTTTTTTTCTCTCCTCTTCAGAAAATTTAGCTAAAAATCTTGATTCCTTTCTTCCGTAAATATGAATATAGTTATTTAACTCTTCATCAACTTCAAAAAATCCAACTAACTCATATCCAATTTGATAAATACTTGGAACCTTAATTTGAAGCTCCAAATTTCCCTCTGTTATTATCTCTAATCCCAAATACTCTTTTAAATCAAGTATTGTTACCTTTTTATTACTTGTTATTTCATTGCCCAATAACTTCATCCCCTTTCGATAAAGAACTCTTTTCAATCATCTGTTTACTCTTTAAATCCTTCAATTTTCTCTCGTAGTCCCTATCTAAGTAGAAATCCTTATCCCTAAGTAAGAAAGCTTTCTCTATCTCTCTTGTTTTCTCCTCTCTTACCCTATCTCTAATTATCTTATCTTGAATATATTTTTTATATAATCCATATTCATAATAAAAAAATACTCCAAAAATTATTAAATATATTATGAATTTTACTCCACTATTCTTTTTAGCCATCTATCTCCTCTTTAAATTTACTTAAAGTATAAAAAGATCCACAGACAACTATAATCTTTTTATTTAAATTCTTAGCTATCTCATATGCTTTTTTCATATCATTTTCAACTAAACATCCTCTTTTTTCCTCTAGCTGTTCTAAGATTTTCTCTCCAGTAGTTCCTCTAGGATTATCCTCTAATGATGTAAAAACAATATTATCACTTATCTTTCTCATCAATTTTAACATATGCTTTACATCTTTATCCTTTAATATAGAAGTTATGATTACAACCTCATCACTTCTATACCCTTGCTCTATTATTTTACAAAGCTCTCTCATACCATCTTCATTATGAGCCCCATCTAAAATAACTAATGGTTTTTCTAAGTATCTTTCAAATCTACACTGCCATACAACTTTTTTACAAGCTTTTTTGATTATCTCTCTATCTATTCCAAGTTCAGTAACCACTTCATAAGCAGTTAAAAAGTTTTTAAATTGATAATCTCCAAAAAGAGAGAAATCATAACCTTCCTCTCCTATCTCTATCCTTGTTACAAACTTTTTAAAATCAAGCTTCATTCTCGCATCTTTATATTTCTCCAATACATTGATAATCTCAGCTTTTTCTTCAGATATAGCTTTTAAAAACTCTGAATTACTATCTGCTACTATGACTTTTGGACAATTTTTTATAATTCCAGCCTTCTCTTTAGCAATTTTATAAATAGTATCTCCTAGATACTCTATATGATCTAATCCTACATTTGTTATTACACAAATATCAGCTTCACATACATTAGTAGCATCAAATCTTCCTCCCATTCCTGTTTCTAGAACAACATAATCCAATTTTAAATCAGAAAAGTATTTAAACATCATAGCTGTCGTCATTTCAAAAAATGTAGGTCTTAATCCTGTTTTAGCTACTATATCCTTTACTAGTTGATAATATTTTACTATATCTTCATCTGTTATATCCTGTCCATTAGCTCTTATTCTCTCATTAAACTTTAAAATATGAGGAGAAGTATATTTTCCAACTCTATACCCTGCTTCTAGAAGTATTGTTTCTATTGTTGTAGAGGTTGAGCCCTTTCCATTTGTTCCTGCTACATGTATTACTTTATAATCTTTCTGTGGTTCTCCCATCTCTTTACAAAGAGTCTTTATATTCTCTAAACCTAATTTTATTCCATGCATAGAGTAAGAGTATAGCTCATCTAATAATTTCTCTATCTCCATATATTTTCACCTATATTCTTTCTAAAATTCCCTCAATTATTGTTTTTGAGTTTTTAGCTGCTAATTTTACAAACTCTGGATAATCTACTTTAGCATCATCATCTGCCTTATCTGAAATTGCTCTTATAACTAGGAATGGAATCTCAAAAATATAACAAACATGAGCTACTGCTGCCCCTTCCATCTCTGTACAATAAGCATTAAATGTCTCTTTTAACCATTTTATCTTCTCTGGTGAAGCTATAAATTGGTCTCCACTTACTATTCTTCCTTCCCAAACCTTCTCTTTTCCAAAAGTTTCAGTAGCAACTTCTACAGCTATCCTTCTTAAACTCTCATCAGCTTTGAATTGATACTCTTCCATTCTAGGAATTTTTCCTAATTCATATCCAAATGCACTACAATCAAAATCATGTTCTATTAAATCTGTTCCTACAACTATATCCCCTATATTTATCTCAGGATTTACTCCTCCAGCTACCCCTGTAAAAAATAGTTTATCTACATTGAAATGGTTCTTCATTAAAGTTGCACATATAGCTCCATTTACCTTACCAATTCCTCCCTCTACAAGTACAACTCTCTTACCTTTTAGCTCTCCTTTAAAAAAAGTTAAATTTCCTAATCTCTCTTCCTCTATACTAGTCATCACAGATTTTAACTCTATGATCTCCTCATTCATTGCTCCGATTATACCTATTACCATAAATTTATTCCACCTCTAATCAAAATTTTATCTCATTAAAAAATTATACCATATAGTTAGCTAGTAAGCAATTTAATAAACTTTATTTTATTTATAATTGTTATTTTTTTTATTTTTATGCTATAATATCTATGCAAAATTTTAAATTAGGGAGTTAATGATGAAAAACTTTTCTTATAAAATACAATTTCTTATCATAATGATATTTTACAAATTACTACTTTTATTCCCAGAATCTGCAAGATTTAAATTTGGTGATTTTCTAGGAATACTTATGTACAAACTTGTTAAAAAAAGAAGATTAATTGCTCTTGCAAATCTTAAAATGGCTTTTCCTGAAAAAGATCAACACGAAGTTGAAGCTATTGCTATTGAATCATTTAAAATTATGATCAAAGCTTTTCTTTGCACTCTTTGGTTTAATACATACCTAAAAGATCCTAAAAAAGTTATTGTTATAAATAGAGAGGTTTTAGATGAAGCTTACAATCAAAATAAAGGTGTTATTGCTGCCCTAATGCATATGGGAAATATGGAGGCAATAATTAAAGCTGCCGAAGGATATAGTATAGTTACTGTAGCTAAAGAGCAGAGAAATCCTTATTTAAATGAATTTATAACTGAAAGTAGAAAGAAAGATCTAAATTTAACTGTATTTTCTAAAAGTAAATCTACTAGTAAGGAGCTTATTAAACGTTTAAATAATAAAGAGATTTTTGCCCTTTTTAGTGATCATAGAGATAAAGGAGCTATTGTTGATTTTTTTGGAATGGAAGCAAAAGCACCAACTGGAGCAATCTCTCTTGCTTTAAAATTCGATATTCCTATTATCTGGGGATATAACTATTTTAATCCTGATAATAGCTGTACATCTGTAATAAATAAGTTTGAACTTGTTAAGACAGGAAATTTTAAAGAGGATGTTTTAAATAACACTCAAAGATTGATAAAAGAGATGGAAGATGTTATCAGAAAACATCCTGAGCAATGGATGTGGTTTCATGATAGATGGAATCTATATAGTAAATTATATAAGAGAAAGAGAAAATAGTCTCTTTCTCTATTTTTTTATACTATATTTAGATTATAAAAATTATTAAAAATATTTGACTTTTATTTCAAAAAGTGATATCATAATTGTAAATATTACAAATTTAAATAAATTGTATGAATTATAGGAGGTTATTATGGAATTAAAAGGAACTAAAACTGAAAAAAATCTTATGACTGCATTTGCAGGAGAATCAGAAGCTAGAAATAAATATACTTATTATGCATCAAAGGCTAAAAAAGATGGTTATGAGCAAATAGCTAAAATCTTTGAAGAAACAGCTAATAATGAGAAAGAGCATGCTAAACTTTGGTTTAAACTATTAAAAGGCGGAGAAGTTCCATCTACAATAGATAATCTTCTTGATGCTGCTGAAGGAGAAAACTACGAATGGACTGATATGTATGCTACTTTTGCAAAGGAAGCTAGAGAAGAAGGATTTACTGATATAGCTAAAGCTTTTGAAGGTGTTGCTAAGATTGAAAAAAGACACGAAGAAAGATATAGAAAATTATTAGAAAATATAAAAGAAAATATGGTATTTGAAAGAGATGAAGAAGTTGCTTGGGAATGTATGAACTGTGGACATGTACACTATGGTAAAAAAGCTCCTCAACTATGCCCAGTATGTAAACATCCTGGTGGATACTTTATGATTGAACCTAAAAATTATTAATTTTCTATAAAAATTATAATTAAACAGAGAGGATATTGCTAATTTTGACAGTATCCTCTCTGTTACTTTTATAGTTCCCAATATAATTTTTCACATTGAGTTTCAAAACCTATATAATTTTTTAGGTGTTTAGCTCCTAATTTAATGTATAAATTTCTAGCCTTTACATTCCCACTCATAACAGATACACTTATTCCTATATATCCCTCTTGTTTAGCATATCTCTTTAAAGTTGAAATTATTGTTGTTCCAACTCCTCTACCCTTGTATTCATCCTTTATATGTAACGAATCTAAATAGAGTACGTTCTCCATATTTTCATCTGGAGTAAAAGCTCCAAAACCTAAAAAATTTTCATCTTCAAAAGCTCCAAATATACCATTTTTCTCTTTTGTTATATATTCACTCCAAATTTTATTAAATTTTTCCTCTGTTATTGTATCTAAAATTTTATCTGGTATTATCCCTTTATATGTTGCCCTCCAACTTTTTACATATAGTTTTACCATCTCATTGATATCTTCTTTTACAAGTAATCTTATTTCCATCTATATCTCACCCTTTTTATTTTTATTATACCACATATTGATCTTTAGAAAAATTAATATTATAATAGAAATTACTAAATTTATTAAAAGGGGAATTAAAAAATGTTAGCAAAAAACAATAAGATTATCTCTATTTTTCCAATATTATCTGGAATATTTTTTGGAGCTGGAGGAATTTTTATTCGAAAATTAATTGAAATGGGAGTGGATAGTTATTCTATAGTTTTTTTAAGAGTATTTATAGCTCTACCCTTATTAGCTATTTGGTTATTTTTTACCAATAAGAAACTTTTTTCTATAGCTTTAAAAGATAGTTGGATATTTTTTGGAGCTGGAGTATTAGGAACTTTAGGATTAAACTTGAGCTATAATTTTGCAATTACAGAGTTATCTTTATCTCTATCTGCAATTTTATTAAGTTTAGCTCCAATATTTGTAGTTCTTTTCTCCTATTTTTTATTCAGAGAAAAAATTACATCCATTAAAGTTATCTGTATGATTCTAGCTATTATTGGTAGTGTCTTAGCTAGTGGAATTTTTGAAACTTCAAGTATGCACTGGTCTTTTAAAGGAATTTTCATAGGACTACTTTCAGCGGTTTTCTATTCACTCTATAGTATTTTTTCAAAAATTGCTATGGAAAAAAAGTATGATGCTCTCACTATAACTTTTTATAGTACTTTGGCTATTACTATTGTTCTTTTTCCTATGAATGATTGGAAATTTGTAACTGAACTTGTTAGTTCTAATCCTATTGAAATATCTATTTTTATGATTGCACACTCTATGTGTACTTGTATTTTCCC